>DAOVJF010000015.1 GCA_030673355.1 Planctomycetota bacterium
GTCCTCTTTCGATGTTTTCGCGTGGACGAGGGTTACAACTTCCGATTCAGCGAATACAGCGCATTGCGCGTTCATCGGAATTGCCGTCGTTGACTTAAGAGATAAAGCGCCAAGTTCTTCTACCGGAACCTCAAGCGCGCGGCTCATCGATTCGGTGAACGCCCCGGCGCCGGCAGCGCATTTTTCGTTGATGGCAAAATCCATTACTTTACCATCCGGTGTAATCCGGATCGCGCGGCCTTCCTCGGCCCCCACATCGATAACCGTTCTGGCAGCGGGATAAAGGTTCGTCGCGCCCCTTGCGCTCGCGCCGACCTCGGTTATGTCCCGGTCTGTATAAGGAGCGTTTTTACGTCCGGCACCAGTGGCGATAATATTTTCGATATCATCTTTTGTGATCCCAGCGTCCTCAAGAGCCCCGGCAAATGCTTTCTCGGCAGCTTCGACACTCTCGAACCCCGCAAGCTCGATGGCTTTTCCGATGATTTCTCCGTCCCTGAGGATCACGACCTTGATGGTTTTGGACCCCATATCAATTCCAGCGGTTATCATAAGTTACTCCGGATTCTATGCAAAATTTAATTGTTTATACGATCGTTTCTATTTTTTATATCCAAGCGTCTCCATGAACGCATCGACTCGGCCCATTGTTTTAGACAGGTCAAATTCACGCTCATCACCCATGTTGCCCTCGAAAGTCATGACCGGGTAACCGGCATCGATTAAACCAAGGCGATTTTCTGCGATTCCGATACTGAGCCCTTCACATCCACGATTGTAGTGAAGCATAACACCGTCAAGTTTCCATTCTTTGGCGATACGAACCATCATGTCGGTTTTCAGGTGTGGTGAATAGAAATGCTGCCATTCGGGCTTGCTGAGATTCCAGTCGGCGAGAATTCGCAACGCCTGGTCGCGGTCCTTGATCTCGATTCCCTGCTGTTGTGGTGTCGTTCTCGGACCCCAGGTGCCGTCGGGTTTGTCCTCCCACATTCCGATCAGACCGAAAGTGTAAAGGGAACCGACAGATAACGCCCCAAACTTCTCAAGGTACCTGAAAAGTGACAGGAATCCCCAGGGAGGCTGAGTGTCAGACATCAGGCGGCACTGTTCGTTTGCAATTGCCGCGATCTGGTTGTCCACCCTGTCCTGTACCTCGTCTCTTAATTCCTCGTAATAGTCTGCGACAATTTTGCTGTGCTTCATCAGTGTGCCGAGGACATACAGCGAGTACATTGTTTTCTCTTCGAGTGGAGCAGGAACCACTTTGTTGAGCACGCAGATTTCAGCCCATACCGATGTCGAGCGGCATTCATTGTAAACGGCCTCAATCAGCAGCTCATCGTTGTAGGTTCGACCCGTGACCTTCTCAAGCCATTCGATCCCGTCATGCATCTGATTTACGAGGTAGTCGATTTTATGCTTGGTAATCTCGTGGTACGGGCCAACCGAAACGTCGATACAGAAATTCGGGAGGCCGCCCTCGAGATCGGAGACGACCTGGTACCATTTCGCGTGGCTGCAGCAGATGTGATCCTGCCAGAGGAAATCCGGTTTCGGGAATGGGCCTCCGAAAGCATACTCATTAAGGATCACCGAACCCCAGTAATTTCGCATGTAGGAACAAAGGTCCCGCGCATAGCCGGCCTTCTCGGTAGCCTCGAGGCATTTCTGGGAGAATTCCTTATTTGCAGCGATGGATGCCCCGTACGGTTCACTCGTGATGCTCCAGACATCTTCGCCGAGTCCGCATGGAATAGCGCCGAAAGTCCAGGCGCCGCCGGCCCACCTGAGCCCGCCTTTCTCATGCGCCTTTGCATAATCGCGGTAGTAATTCTGCCTTATCTCTTTTGCCTTGCCCCATGATTCCAGGGGTCTGGTTTTATATAATTCCTTAGTAGTCATTTTCTTCTCCGATCAATCAAACAGATCTTCTTCACTGATCATCTCGAGGAACGCCTCGACCCTGACTTTAAACTGCCCGATCGGAACGGTTACATCGAATTCCAGGAACAGGTTATCGACACCGTTCTCTTTCAGGGTTTTGCGAATAGCGGGGATGTCAAGTTCGTGAGGATCGCAGAATTTCTGCTGGATAACGATCGCCCCTTTGACATCCCACTCATTGGCGAGCTTCACAATGTGTTCGACCCGCGTGCGCTCTTCCCAGTCCTTGGACGGGCACCGCGGCCGATCGATATACCGCTGCGCAAGGTCCTCGATCAGGTCGCCGTTGTGCTCGACCTCGTTCCAGAAGTAGCGGGTGCCGGTACAATGATCGTCAACCACAAAAGTCGCGCCGCAGGACTCGACCATGTTGAGAAACTCGATATCGTCATTTTCGCTGCCGAGGATCATAAGGCGCGTGCCAATGTCGCGGCCTGTTTCACGCGAGGGCAGTTGCGCGAGAACTTTTTTCAATTCTTCATTATGCTCGGCTTTATCGGTCATCTGGCTGGAGATAACCATCTCCATAGCTTCCTCACCCGTAAGCTTCGGATCCCCGGCCTTCCTGAGGTCGTAGATCTCTCGCATCAGCCGGCGATTTTCGTTGTAAACATCGATCGCGTTTTGAAGTTTCTCGTCGGTGATCTCCTGTCCGGTCCATTCCTCGACAGCCTTCTTGAAAACCCTGATTTCTTCGATGAGGTAGGGCAGGGCACGCGGGCTTTGGAGTTTCATGGGGTGCGGCATGTAATAGGTGAAATCGATGGGGATATGTTTCACCCACGATGTGTATGTCTGTCGAATGTGGAGGCAGGACTGCGCGATCATAAGGCCGTCGAGGTAATCGTAGCGGCCCTTCAAACCCTGCGCGAGACAGTCGCGGCAGAACGGGCAGAACATCCCGAAAATATGGGGCTCGGTCACGTCCTGGGGTTCATGGCTGCCCAGAATTCGAACAGGGAGCACCCCGGCGGCGTAAAGAATTTCTTCGGGAACATACGTGCAGAAATATCCGAGAACCTTCCTGCCCGTACGCTGCTGCCAGTCTTTGGCGTAGTCGTGACGGTTGCGCTCCCAATCCTTAAATTTATCAAACATATAAAAGCACTCCTTACCGGGCAAAAAAAAGTCAAAAATATCCTGGAAATTATTCCCAGATTTTGACCGTATTCATAAGTTGTGAGATCGGAAAAAGCTCTTCAAAGCATTTAACCACCTGCCTTTATGCCGGTGGTCCCGATTAAATCTCATTTATCCGAGACAGTTTGTGAAATTTAACATTAGGGGATTCTTTTGTCAACAGGAATCGAACTGCATTAAAGATAAAGGCTGCACGTTTTGAAATCTGTCAAATCGTGCATGAACAGGGGAATTAATGAACGGCGCCATATTATGTAAGCGGGTTTTAATATATGGTTATAAATTATTTAATTAAAGATATATTCGGATGGCGAAATATGGAATGGATTTTATAATGAGTTTCGTGTTTACGGAGTAACTTAGGTTTAAAATATTTCAATCACATTCCCAATCATCAAGTTTCCAGCCTCCCCCGGTGAATTTCATAATGTAAACCCATTCGCTACCCCTTACATCCACATTCGAACGGATACATCTGGCAGTGTTTCCTGTGATTGATACCGTAAAGTCATCTTTATATTCAGAATACGACGGTATTAACTCCCATGGCACAGGGATTCTTCCTCCAACAAATGAAGTCCGTGGCCCTGTAGGGTCACGGCTGTTTTCAATGTAATTCGCGGTGCAGTATTTTATTGCTTCATCCCGGTTATGCCTATTACAGGCTACTTCATAATTGTATAAACTCCGCAATGGACTGGGGCCACGGCAACCGAGCAGGAGGGGGAAAAAGGTTATCAGAATTACTGCTGCCAGGTTAAAACGGACGAAACGCGATCGGTGATTAAACTTTCCTGTTGCCATTGGAAACCTCCTTGATGTTTCTGGATTTTCCCTGTAATCCACTACCCCCTCAGACACATCAAAGTCTGCTGCATGATCGCGCAGAGGACATCTTCCCCGTTCTCGACCGAGAAAATATCGATCTTTGAAACCGACAGCGATTTTCCATGCTTCACTACATGCCCTCTCGCGATAATCGGATCGCCTTTAGCCAGTGAAATCAGATTTATCTTGAACTCGACCGCGAGCATATTCGCGTCGTTCGGTTCGAGTGTCCACGCCGCGTACCCTCCAGCGTTGTCGGCGATTGTCGCGAGTATCCCGCCGTGCACCGCGTCCGACTGCTGTGTGAATTCCTTACGCCAGGGGAGGGTGACCTCGCAGTAACCCGGCCTGAGGTCGGTAATTAAGGCGCCGAGGAATCGCATGGTGGGCTGGTTCTGGAAATTTTCGATAAGGAGGCCGGGATAGGAATTGTCGAAGTATTCGTAATCGGGCATGGTGTGTGAAGTCCTTATTTAGTGCGGGTAATCTCCCTGTAATAATTTTAGGAAGGACATGGTATCACAGAGAGCAAGGGGAATTTTGAGAATTTAGAAAAATCCGGGTGCCGCCAACATGCGAAGTTCGACGCCAGTCGGACGAGCTTGTTGGTGCTGATTTATGGGCTCCAACGAAAATGAAATCGGGATTTGTGTAATTTCGAACTATAACTTCGGGACAGTCAGGTCGGCACGGGGGATGTGGTATATAATTTCAGCCTTCCCGACCGAATCGCTAATCAGCTCAATTGCCCGGTTAACATTTTCAGCCGGGATCAGTCCGACCTTCTCAAGAAATTCAACCGGAAGCTCAGACATCGCGATGATCCTGAATTTACCTGTTTTTTCCTTGATCGCATAGACTGTCTGACCGTTCACGGCGTAATTTTCATTAAGCTTCGCTTTGATAGTATCCAGATCCCATTGCGCGAATTCCTCGATCGCCGGATTGCCATACCCATCGGAGCAAGCCATCATGAGTAAAAGCGTCCCCCCGGGTTTTAAAGCGAGTGCGGCGTTGTCCATTGCCTTATGAGCCTGGACAACGTTCATGTCCCTGGGATAACCACCGGCCGATGCGAGCACGAGGTCGGCTTCTCCATTCGGGAGATCGACCATGTTGTGATCGTCAACCACCTTGCAGGCCAGCTTGTGAGCCCGGTCGAAATCGCCGGTGAAAAAATATCCGAATTCCCTGTCGGGTGTGAGCACCGAAATTATCGTGAAATGGGCTTTGCCATCAAGGACCATGCGCACCGCTTGGAGCATGTCCTCGTGAACCGGATTCCCCTTGAGACCACCCGAGCGTACTCCGGGATGGCGCCCACCGCCATGTTTGCCCGACTCATGAAATGTCAGCGAGTGATTCATAGCGATCGTATCAAGTGTCGAGACCCCCGGAAGAATTAATTTTCTTCCCCCGCCATATCCCGCGAAGTAGTGATGCACACAGTTGGTACAGAGGATGATCAGGCCTGCTTCGGCAAGCTTCGCGTTGATCCTGACCGGAGTTCCCAGCCCGGTTTTTCCATAATCGGTGACAGGTCCGTTTGTATCATGAAGTTCAACCTTAACTCTTTCGGAAACGTCCCCGATTGTCTGTCTCAGGACCATGTCGGATGGTTTTTTATGCGATCCCAGCGCCACAAGGATTGTAATTTTTTCATCCGCCACCCCGAACCCGTTGAGCTTATCGAGCAGCCACGGGAGCGATCGCTCGATTCCCGACACCCTTGTATGGTCGGGAACAATTATCAGTACTTCCCTGTTATTCTTTCTGGCAAGGTTTCCAAGCGGAAGACCCCCGAGAGGTGTTTCAAGTTTACGAAGATACGAGCTCTGTGGATCGTCGATTGCTTTTATCGGTTTCGGAAGAAGTGCATGTACAGCTTTAGAATCCGGGATGGGGATAGTAATACTGGTACGATTATATGCAAGTTCAATTTCCGGCATGGTCGCCACGAAATACAGGGAATTTTAGCCTGTATTGTAATCATCCCGTGGAATCGCGATCTGACGTGCGATTGTCAGGGCATAGGCGAGAAACACCTTGCGGTCGCCCCTTGAAAATTTTCCAAGGGAAACAACAAGCGGTGCGTGGGCGTTCTCAGTTGCATTACCTATCACGGCAAGTTCACACCAGAGTCTTTCAGAGTGTTCATATGAGATTCCACCCCGCACCGATTCAGAAACATCCACCTCGATCCTTGCCGGCAGCCTTTCGCCGGGTGCGTGAAGCCTGAACAGGACTCCCGGACCCTCAACAAGACGGATTTTAAAAACCGCGGCCGTTTCACCCCAGGAAATCGGGTGGTCCCCATATCGCCAGGACAGTACAAATTCATCGAGGTGTGCAAGTGCCTGTCCTTTAAACAGGCATCGAAAATGTTCCGGAGCGGGGGCAAGGTCCCAATCGAAGTCCATGATGAAAGTGTACCGCGAAAATCATAGACATCCAATGTGCCGGGGATGGACTTACGGGTTTCCGGATGTTTAATGCCAATTTTAGAAATTAATTCTTTTTTTTCGCGATCATGGGGACACCTGATTTTGCCTTAAGGGGTGAGTGAAGTATTGCGGGAAGTGCAAGAGGCAAAACTAGGTGTCCCCGATTTACAAATATTAACCATTTTTGATCTACAGGTTTCCGGATGATTATGATTAAAGTGAGAAATGAAAAAACCGTAGAACAGCACGGCAGTGCGTCGAATGAAAGTGCGTCGAATATTATCCCAACGGCAGCCTGACTGTAAAATTTGAACCCTCACCGGGCTCACTTTCAACAGTAATCTCACCATCCATCAATTCAACCAGGTCCCTGGTGATGGCAAGGCCAAGGCCGGAACCGCTATGCTTCCGTGTATCGATTTCCTCCGCCTGGTAGAATCTCTCAAAAATTTTCGTTATGTGTTCCGGCGCAATACCGATGCCGTTATCTTTTATAGAGATAATACCGTTCTTGCCGTCCTTGCGTGTTTCGACTTTAATTTCAACAATGTCGCTTGAATACTTAATCGCATTACCAATAAGATTCTGCATTACCTGGCGGAAACGTGAGGGGTCCGCGGTTACATTGAATTCCTCACCCGACAGTTCGATCTCTACCGGTTTGCCGTAATCGGTTGACTGGACATCCGAGATGATATCCCGCAGGTGCTTATTGACATCAAGGGTTTGAAGGTCGACCCGCAATTTATCCCTCTCAATTTGCGACACCATCAACAGGTCCTCAATCAATTTAACCAGGTCATCCGCGCGGTTTTTAATCGAATCAATAGCGTCTTCAGCTTCGTTTGATAATTCTCCAAAGCTTCCATCAAGAAGGAGATCGCTGTAGCCAATTATCGGAACCAGCGGGGTCCTTAACTCATGGGAGACCATTGAAAGGAACTCGTTCTTAATTTTCAAGGCGTCTTCAAGGGCGATATTTTTATTCCTGATTTCTTCCTGTGCCTGTTTACGATCGGTTATATCTATTAAAACACCCTCATAGTATCCCTCCTCCCTGTAAAGCCGTGCATCGACACGAACCCAGATTATTTCACCATTCTGACGGCGTAATTGCGTTTCAAACTGTGTAACTTCTCCGGATTTTTCAATTAATTCTATAAATAGTTCCCTGTCTTCAGGATTGTAATAATGGTCTTTCACAAATCCCTTTTTCATCATGTCTTCACGACTTGGGTAACCAAGCATCTCAATGCACCGGTCGTTTACCTCAAGAAGTTTCCCGTCGCTCAACCTTGACCTGTACATGCCGACCAGGGCGCTGTCGAAGATCGCGTGGTATTTTTCCTCGCTTATCTTTAAAGCCCCGACAGCATGTATGCGCTGCGCGATGTTTATGCCCATTATGGTTATTAAGGTTACAAGCAGGATTATAATTACAGTTAGAGAAAGGATTAATGAGCGATACCTGGCATAATAGGAGACCGGCTGGTTAAGGATGATGCTCCCATCAGGCAGATCACCCGTGGAAATACCGTATCGCGCCATGACGTTATAATCGAACATCGGCACGTTCGGGCTGTCACGAAGAACAGGGATATCTTCAGGAGACTCACCATGCAGTATTCTCTGAGCCATTTGTGCCGCATTTTTCCCCTGGAGCCGGCCACTTGTGACAATGCCTCCAAGGAAACCGTAATCAATTGAAATATCCCATGACGTAAAAACCGGGAAATCGGTATTGCCCACAATAAGGGTGTTACTTTCCTCAACCGTGTATGAAATCCCCATGCGGTCCCTGTAAAAGCTGAGATAAAATACCAGAGTGTCGTCGGGCAGGCTGTTTAATTCTGCTATAAGCTCCTCGGCTGTCCTGTCGATCAACCAGATAAAATCAACACTGTCCTCGAATTCAGGCGCGATTTCCCGCATGCGCTCAGTGTTAATTCGGCCCGATTCAGTTCCGTCGCTGATTGCAGCGACATTGTTTGTATCGGGAAACAACTCAAGGGCAAGTTCCAGTGTTGCCCTCAGGTCAATATCCTCAGCGACGCCGGTAATCCCGGAACGGCCCTCAATCATCGCGTCGTTATAATTATTTACACCGCAAAAAATTATCGGGACACCCGGAAATAAATCGGCACCATACTCCAGCAGGAAATCAAACGCATTGTTGTCCGAGCTGATTATTACGTCGAATTGGATGTCCGTGTATTTAAATTCAAAGAGTTCAACAAGGTCTGGGAATATTTCTTCCGGAACCTGACGCTTGGTGTCCATGTACTCAACATATAATTCGATATACTGTCCTGACTCTTCAAAAGCTGCATGGATCCCGCTATTAATGTTGCCGCACCATGCATTACCAAGATGATATGAATGCAGGACAAGAACGTTATCGGCCTGGCCGGAATCGGCGTGGAGGCCACCCGCAACCGGGAACAGGGATGCAGACATGGCAATCGCAATGAAAACGAGCGCTCGTGCGAGACCGTTCGATGACCTCCCGAGACAGTCGGAAACGCGACTAAGGTTAAACACCTTAGATTGGCTGCATCGGATCAATTGAAAGCCTCCCGATCCATGGATAATTTTAACCTGAGTATCAGGTATCGGGATGATTATCCCATCCACCTGACGCTGATGTAATATTATCCAATGTAAATAAGGAGTAACACTATCCTAAAAAAGAAATTTTTAATATATATGTTACTCGAAATTCAAGGGAAGGCCTGTCCCGCCGGGTAACCCGCCAGCACAAGCCATCTGCCTTAGTATCCAATTAACCACTATTTTTTGAGATTCCCGATGTGGTTTCGCGTTTTTATTATTATTTTTATATATTAATGATTTTAATTATTGGCTGACCATTTTATTGCATCCATTCAAACCCTCATCAGGTTTGGTCGGGATAATAGAAATGAGTGTGATATACTTAATAATCGGTACCGGAGGAAGATCAGCATGGTGGAAGAATTAAATGGCGGCGAAACCATCAAGGTTCTTAATCTTGAAGTGGCGCTCGAACTCATGGATGGAGACGCAGACCTCCTGAAAGAAGTCCTGCAGATATTCATAGACGATGTCCCTCGAAAAATGAATGGATTGCGTAATGCGCTGGATAGTGCCGATGCCGATGCCATCAGGTTTGAGGCGCACTCAATGAAGGGTTCATCCGCGAATATTGGCGCGGATTTATTTCGTGAACTTGCGTTCAAGATCGAACAGGCCGGAAAAGAGCATCAAATTGGAACGGCGGTAGAACTTTTTGAGAAACTTGAATCCGAACTAACCAGGCTTAAAACCAGGATAGCAACTGTTATCGAATCTCTGTAATAACAGCTTGAAAAGACAAACCCGATTTCAATAATTAGTTACTAATATCAACAGGATGAAAAATCGGGTTTGATACCGGTTTGTTTGAGTGAGCTTTAACGCATCAAACCTTTCGAAATCCTTATCTCGTATTTTTTTAAGTTTCGGATTGTATCACGGTCGTTCATTTCGTTCGCGACAGCCACCAGATCATCATGGTAAGTTTTAGCTTCGCTGAATTTTCCTTCATTGATTAATTTTTCAAGATTTTCATCCACAAAACCAAAATCACCCTTCGATTCTGGAATACCTCCGGGGTTCGGTGCCATCGTTCCAAGTGTCGCAAGTTCATCGGGATCGCCTCTGGACGCGTACCTGGCCCGGATTTCTACATCCTGGGTCCTCGAAATCGCCTTGTGTTTTCTGGTCGGGGCAAAATTCGCCCTGGCTATGAAGAAATATACGAGAAGGCCGGGCAGGTTGAAAAAGAGAACGATTAATCCCCAGACAACCGGGTCCTGACCGGTATTACCGCAGTCCACCATGGCTACAATGGCGAACAGAATACTGGAACTGAGATAGATCAGGGGTATCCATTGCGGTAATTGTGAAAAGTCGGGACCGCCCATCATTTTAAATCACCTTCCTGTGTCAAGCTCTTGATTTAATTTTACACCATTTTTTTAATCTGGTTGTTGCCGTTTTGTTGAGAGAGGCCAGGTATGTTAATCCCCCGACAATAAAAAGCGGTTCCAGCGGCATGTACAATCGTCCCTCGACAAGCCGTCCCCAAGCCAGGTGAATGATTAAAAAAATCGGTACGATAACAAAACATCTTCGAATTACCACCGGAATCTGTACCCAGGCTTTAAAAAGGGTAAACCACAGCACGTTGAATGACAGGAATAATACAAGCCAGCCTTCCGGATATTTCAGGTTGTACGCGAATATGTTCGGTAAATCCCTGAGTTCGAGCTTGTTCTCCATATAATTTATTACAGGGCCGAAAAGTGCTCTGATTCCGATCCAGGGTATCGCCCATACAATAATCAGGCCGATTGTCCGGAGAATCAGCGGTCCGATCGGGAGTTCCCCATACCGTGCCGCGAAGTAAGCCGGTATCAGCAGGACGATGGATTCGCGGAAGGGTACTCCAAGAAAAATAATAAGGAATAACCAATTATCTTTTTTGAGAGCTATGGCTGAGAATCCGAGAATAAAAAATAACAGGTTCCATGGGTCGCCCGGCTGATGGTAATACTGGAACTCAAACATCGGGTTAACTGCAACCATGAATCCCAGGCCCAGTAAGGATAATTTCAGATCGAACCAGATGGATAGAAATTTCAGAAGGGCCAGGTAGCACATTGTCATGGCCAGGATGCGGATGAGAAGATAAGAAATAAGCAATGTGCGCGAATCGTTCGGTGCTCCCGATTTCACGAGCAGATCCAGTACGATCTCTGCTATCAAATAAGGCGCAAAGCGGTACTGCATGGGAGCTTCCGCCTTTCGCTGGATAACATTCTGGTGGTCGATTGATACCGCGACTGAATTCGGTCCCGAGACATAAAAATAATGATGATAATATGCGGTCACAGCGGCAAATGAGAGGCATAATACCAGGAGCCACCAGAAGTTAGCCCTGAACCAGGAATGAGGATGGTCGTTATCGTTGCCTGTGGTGTCCATCAGACTGAATGATAGTTGAAAAAGACGTGATTGTTAAATTAAAAAATTCTGTAAACTTATTCTGTCCTTAATCAACCACCCCCCTGAAAGCCTGGAAAACTCTCGGAAGTGCGGGAAAGCGAAAATTTAAAAATAGCGTTAAAGGTAAAAAATTTTATGTAAAACGTAAAAAAATCCTTGCAAAACGGAAACTTTTAGTGTAGGCTATCGTCATGGCTATTGAGATCAACCTTGACCTGATGCTCGTCAAAAGAAAGATGAGACTCACGGAGCTTGCAGAAAGGATCGGGATATCGGTTACCAACCTGTCACTTCTGAAAACCGGCAAGGTTAAAGGAATAAGATTTAACACCCTGGAAGCCATATGCCGCGAGATGGATTGTCAGCCGGGGGACATACTGGAGTACATACCTGATTTCGTGTGAAATAAAATCATAAATAAACTAAAATGGTGACAGCAATGCATAACACACTTACTTTTACAGGAGAACGCATAATGACAAACGGGAAGTACAGGATAGCAGGATGGATGGCTCTTGCGAGTGTTTGCGTGGTTATACCGTGCGGGGTCATGAACATGCTTATAGGCGCAAGGCCGGACAAATTTTTCAGTCTAATTCCGGTTCTCGCTTATTTCAGCCTTCTTGAATGGACATTGTCAAGTTACGCATTCTACCGGTTTAAGGATTTCCTGAATGAACATTACAACTTTCATAAGGTTGATGTTTTCATCATAATATTCATAATCAGCTCAATGATCATGTATATCATTATGATTACAACATTAGTGCTGGCAGGCGATTCAATGCCCACCCGGGGAATGCCGATCCATCCCGCAAAGATCGCTGGAATTATCGGCGTGGCTGCTAATGCGTTAATCTTTGGTACCCTCGGGATTATATTCGGTGTGAAGCTTCTCAAACTGGAGGCAGGGCTTCATGGTCTTCTTAAACCGATGGCATACGTCGCAATTGCCGGATCGATCTGTATCCTTCTATTCCTTCTGGCTCCATTGGGGTCCTTGCTGTTTTCGGTTTTCACAATTTTGATGGCAATAGTCCTGATCAAGGGGAAAGACAGGGAAGAGATTCCCGAATTTGTATAAAAATGCAGATAAGTCGAACACTAAACTCTCTCCCGCTTTTTGGGGGAGTTTTTTTTGCCTGATAGGTGCAGGGTGGAATGGAAAGTCCCCCCTGTAATCCCCCCACTCCGCTTCGCTCCGTGGGGGGATGGTTGAATTATTCAGGTGATATGATTCGCTGCTTCCTATATTCGAAAGGTCGGTGCTGGGACAAACGAAGTCGCTGCTATTGCGAATTGAACCTCATGACGATACGATTGGTCGAAATCTGTTGCGGTTTTTCAATTATATTAAAGGTGGTGAAACCATGACATTAGAGATTAAGTACCCGTGGGGCGAACTCCCACAGATCAGAATCCACAACTCGATGACCCGAAGGGAAGAAAATTTCCCGCTTCCCGGTGATCATCCCGAGGTTTCGATCTACGTCTGCGGGCCTACCACCTACAACCTGGTTCATATCGGTAACATGAGGGGACCCGTATTTTTCGATGTCGTACGGAAGGTTTTCAAAGCTCATGGTTACAGGGTGAAATATGTCACTAATTTTACCGATGTCGACGACAAGATGATCGCGGAGGCAAAAAAGGTTGGGGAAGATGACCCGATCCAGTTGTCGGCGAGATTCGTTCATGAGTACTATACCGACCTGTTTGGACTTGGAATTGAAAAAGCGGATTTCTATCCTAAAGTATCAACGCATATCCCTGAAATAATCGATTATGTAAAGCTGATCATGAACAACGGGCACGCGTATGTCGGTAAGGACGGGAGCGTGTATTTCGACGTCAAATCGTACCCGGATTACCTTGCGCTTACCCGTCAGAGTATTGACAGCCTTTTGGAAAACATCGATCAGGGAGATGAACAGAGCGCGAAGAGAGATCCCAGGGATTTCGCCCTGTGGAAAGCAGCGAAACCGGGAGAGCCGACATGGGGATTCTCACAGAGCGATGATGAGATAAAACGGTTTGGCCAGGTTTCGTCCGGACGGCCGGGATGGCATATCGAATGCTCGGTCATGAGCGCGAAACACCTTGGACCGTCGTTTGATATTCATGGCGGTGGGAAGGAATTGAAGTTCCCGCACCATGAAAATGAGCTTGCCCAGGCGAAATGCGGGCATCCGGATGAGGATTTCGCGCGGATATGGATGCATAACGAGTGGGTTGTATTACCAAGCGGCGATAAGATGGCTAAGAGCGGTGAGAGCGTATTGATTCGGGATGTTCTTAAGGATAATGATCCTGATACAGTGAGGATGTTCCTCCTTTCGTCGCATTACAGGAAAGAAGTTCCTTATACTTTTGAATCGCTTGGCAACCAGGCTAAGGCGAAAGCCCGGATAGTAGAGACGTTCAGACGCCTGACGGAATTTCTGAGGTGGAGGGCTGAAGAACGTCACGAGAACTGGCTTCAGATCTGGAATGAATGGGACAACAGATCTGGATTCGATGTGGATGGGTTTACAAAACGGATGATTGACAATGCACCTCCTGATGGAGATGCTGATAATCCTGCATTCGACCTAGTTAATGATGTGCGGGAAGTGTTATACAGGTCACACTATCATATGGCCGATGATTTCAACAGCCAGGGGGCAATCGGAGAGCTGTTCCAGCTTGTTAATCGAATCAATGCGAATCTTGATGAAATGTCTCCCGACAATCGGGATGATTTTACTGCCGTAAATATCGCTCTCGGTGCACTTGTACATATAACCGGAATTCTTGGCATCATGAAAACCGAGCGGGAAAGCCTTTATGCGACAGCCGAAGCACGCGAGGAGATCGCAAAGGGCGGGGGGGACGCTGCGAAACTGGCTGAGGTGCTTCTGAAACTCCGCGATGACGCCAGAACTGACAAGAATTTTGAATTGTCGGACAAAATCAGGGACGAACTGAATGAGATCGGCGCCGAAGTCCGAGACTCTGAAGATGGACCAAAGATAGTGTGGAAGTAACCAGAAAAATTGTATAATGGGTGGGACAAGCGTGAGTGGCGGAATTGGTAGACGCGCAAGATTTAGGTTCTTGTGCCGCAAGGCGTGGGGGTTCAAGTCCCCCCTCGCGCATTTTAGAACCGGAATCGTCTCACATTTTTCCCATA
>DAOVJF010000145.1 GCA_030673355.1 Planctomycetota bacterium
AGAAAGTGCGAAAAGATAGTCAAACTTGACAGGACACAGTCACTGGCTATGTGTGTCGGATGCAAGGATGAGTGCAAAGCCGCGTTAAAGGGCATTAAGGACGAGGAAGGCACTACGTGGGTTTATCTCGCCCAGTGTAACGAGACGCTTCATCAGGCTGGGGAATGTGTGCTTCGAGAGGAAACCGACGCACTGACCGAGTATTTCAATTCGAGGATTAAAACACCTGGGAAGAAAATTATTTTTGTGCCCTGTATCCTGAGGGAGAGCATTGATTTCTGCCAGGCCGAGATCATAACGGACATCGGAATGAAAGATATCGATTAAGCTTGGGCTGAAAAACAGGCCAATAATAAGTCGATTGAAGGATAAAAACCGGAGAGAATCATGAAAGTTACCGACATCGCCAAAAGTGCCGATCTGACACCCATTAATGCTGTAAATGACAAGGAGATAGAGGGGGTTTTTATTTCCGATATGGTTTCGGATATTGTAGCCGGAGCCGGGGCCAACAGCCTTCTCCTGACAATTCAGACGCATAAAAACCTGATAGCAACAGCAAACCTGGTAGATGCAGTGGCTATTGTGTATGTCAGGGGAAAGCAGCCGCCGGACGATGTGGTCAAGCTTGCCGATCGTGTCGGCATAACCTTGTTCAAAACCGACCTGGATGCGTGGAAGCTGTCTATCAAGCTTCACGAGATGGGTATTGAATAATTAGCCGTGCAAGTGCTTTTTGGGGATCAGGAAATAATCGGAATTTTTCATAACCTGTGCATTTACGGGAACGTAAATGTAATTTAGTAAAGAAACCAAGAAACCTGCTGGAGGTAATTTATGACCGGTACGGCGGTAACTCTGGACCTCGATGGATTTACCGGTATTCGCAGCGACCTTATTCCGATTCTTCAACATGCCCAGGATTCGTTAGGCTATATCACTGAAGAAGCAGTCAGGCAAATCTCCCAGAAAATCAGGATCACCGAAAATGAAATCTACGGTGTGGCGACCTTTTACGCACAGTTTCGTTTTGAACCTCCGGGTGAACACCATATCCAGGTTTGCATGGGCACCGCCTGCCATGTCAAGGGCGGGCAGCAATTGTCGGTTTCGCTCGAATACCAGTTGGACGCAAAGATGGGAGAGACAACCCTGGACGGGAAATACGATCTCGAGCAGGTGGCATGTCTGGGATGCTGTGCGCTCGCCCCGGTAGTGAAAATCGATGAAACGATTCACAGCCAGCTGACGGTCCTGAAGCTCAGGAAGGTGTTTGATGAAGACGAAGAATCTTGATAAGAGACGAAAGGCCGCCATGAAAATATGGGTGGCTTTCGAAAATAATAAGAAACCGTTGATCATTGTCGGGGCCGGTACCTGTGGGCGTGCGGCAGGAGCGATGGAAACCTGGGCTAAAGCTGAAGAAACACTTAAGGAACTCAAAATAGACGCTGAATTTATGGAAGTCGGGTGTATCGGTCCCTGTTACCTTGAGCCGTTAATCGATATCAAAATCCCCGGTAAACCGCGTTTAAGTTACTCGAATGTCAGCCCATCGAAAGTTGAAAATATTCTGAGGGAGATTTTCGAGGAGGATAAGATTCCCGAACGGGATTTTGTCGGCACTTTTGGCGACCATGACGGTTTAAAGAAGTTCTGGGATCACCCGATGCTGGCGAAGCAGGAACGGATCGTTCTCAGGAACTGCGGAATAATCGATCCGAACAGCATCGACCATTACCTTGCCCGCGATGGTTACATTGCGCTTGAATACGCTCTCGCGCATGAACCGGAGGAGGTTCTTGAAATTGTAAAGTCGAGTGGGATTCGCGGACGCGGCGGCGCGGGATTCCCGACAGGATTAAAGTGGGGTTTCTGCCGGGATGCGCCCGGCGATCGGAAGTACATGATCTGCAATGCCGATGAGGGCGACCCGGGAGCGTTCATGAACCGGTCGCTGATCGAGGGCGATCCGCATGCGGTTCTTGAAGGGCTTGTAATCGCGGCTTATACGATCGGCGCGTCGAAAGGATACATTTACATCCGTGCTGAATATCCCCTCGCGATCGAGCGCCTTGAAAATGCGATCGAACAGATGATGGAAACCGGGTTGATCGGCGAGAACATCCTCGGTTCAGGTTTCGATTTCGATGTCACGATCAAAAAAGGCGCGGGGGCTTTTGTATGCGGTGAAGAAACCGCGCTGATGGGATCGATCGAGGGAAAACGCGGAATGCCTCGAAGCCGTCCGCCGTTCCCCGCTCAATCGGGTCTCTGGGGGAAACCAACGACAATTAACAATGTGGAAACACTCGGTACGATCGCGACTATCGTACGAAAGGGTTCGGACTGGTACAGCAATATCGGGACCGAGAACACCAGTGGCACGAAAACGTTTTCCCTTGTTGGACGGGTCCGGCGAACGGGACTTATCGAGGTGCCGATGGGAATGTCTTTGAGGGAAATCATATTTGATATCGGGGGGGGGTTGTTCAGGAATTTCAAGGCTGTCCAGACTGGTGGTCCCTCCGGCGGTTGCCTCAGCGAAGAATTCCTGGATATTCAAATCGATTACGAAACACTCGCTCAAGCCGGCTCGATCATGGGTTCCGGTGGTTTGATCGTCCTCGATGACAATACGTGCGTCGTCGATCTCGCGAAATATTTCCTGAATTTCACACAATCGGAATCGTGCGGGAAATGTGTGCCCTGCCGGGTCGGTACCCGCCAGCTTTGGGAAATTCTCGAGCGGATCACCACCGGGCAAGCCGATATCGAGGATTTGAATAAACTCGAAAAGCTGGGTACGTCCATAAAGAGATCGGCTTTATGCGGCCTGGGCCAGACAGCTCCCAACCCGGCATTGTCAACGCTGAAATATTTCCGGGATGAATACCTCGCGCATATCCTTGAAAATCGATGTCCTGCCGCGGTTTGCAGCGAACTGGTTGAGTTCAGGGTAATTGCCGACAAATGTACCGGCTGCCAGTCGTGCGTGAAAGTGTGTCCGACCGACGCGATCACGGGTCCAAGATCGGAGCCTCATAACATCGATGAAAGCCTTTGTATCAAGTGCCGTGCGTGCTATGAAGCATGCAGGTTCGACGCGATCGCCGGTGACGCGATCGTCATCACGTCCGGGACGGTAACTTAACGATAAAGAATTACCGGGGGACTCATGTTTCAATCCACGGGAAGCTGACTATAAATATGACATTAACCACTGATCGTAAGAATAAGAAAATGCCAAAGGAAGAATTAATAAACCTCGATATTGACGGGAAGCAGGTGACCGCCCCGAAAGGTGTGACCGTTCACCGGGCTGCTGAAATTAATGGAATCGACATCCCGACCCTGTGCTCGCATAAGGACCTGACACCCTACGGCGGTTGCAGGCTTTGCATAGTTGAAATCGAAGGTTTACGGGGATATCCGCTTTCCTGCAACACAACCGCTACCGAGGGAATGAAAGTCACCACGGAGAACGAGGCGATTCGGGATATCCGCCGCGATGTGCTCCAGTTGATCCTCAGCGAGCACCCATCGACCTGCATGGTCTGTCAGGAAAAAGTCGAGTGTGAACATGTCCTTGGCGGAACTGTACGGAAATCAGGTGTCACGACCGGTTGCAGGTGGTGCCCGAACGAAACGGACTGCGAACTAAAAAAACTTGTCGAATTGATGGAGATCGAGGAGCTTGATTACCCTACCCTCTACCGTGGTTTTGAAAAGGAACGCGAAGACCCGTTTTACGACCGGGATTACAACCTTTGCATTCTCTGCGGACGTTGCGTGCGGATGTGCCAGGAAGTCCGCGGTACGGCAATACTCGAATTCAATTACCGCGGACCCCATGCGACGATCGGCCCGGCTTTCGGACGGAGTCACCTTGAAGCCGGCTGTGAATTCTGCGGGGCGTGTGTCGCGGTCTGTCCGACTGGAACATTATATGAAAAGGCCAGCAAGTGGGACGGAACACCGGACTTCCAGGTTGTGAGCACCTGTCCATACTGCGCGATCGGATGCCAGCTCGATCTCAGGATCAAGGACGGACGTT
The DNA here is from genome assembly GCA_030673355.1 of Planctomycetota bacterium. GTDB lineage: Bacteria > JAJVIF01 > JAJVIF01 > JAPKYR01 > JAPKYR01 > JAPKYR01. Next base: position 4,058 of record DAOVJF010000145.1, read on the forward strand.
TTTCAAGCGCCGTTGCGTCGCACGATGAGGTTGTCAACGACGCCCAGGCATGCCTGAAAGGAAGTTTCTGCCTTGGGGAAGTGTCCCATCATTTCACAAGGGCGCGTAAGCCAATGGCAAAGGAAGGTAACTACTGGCGTGAGAAAACCTGGGACGAAGCTTTTGATATCGCCGTGGAAAAATTGAAGGACCTGGTGCCGGGGGATTTCGCGATGCTGGTTTCGCCCGACATGACAAATGAAGGGTTATATGCATCGCAGAAATTCACCCGCATGGTTATGGGCACCAACGCTATCGATTCGACGGCGAGACGGTCGCTTTCGGGACGCCTGGGGTTGTGGGCGGACCTGTTCAGCCGGCCGATATCCATCCGGGGGATCGGCAACGCGTCGAGGATTTTAGTGATCGGTCTCGATACAAGGTTCAATTTCTCGATTATCGGCGTCGAGATCCGGAAGGCCATGCAAAAAGGCGGGAAGCTGGTCGCAATTGATCCAAGGGAGAATAACCTCGCGAGATATTCCGATCTCTGGATTCAACCGAATCCCGGATACGAGGGCAATCTGCTTAAAGCTCTGGCTGGGACTGGTGCCGACCTTGAATCAGGAGCGAGTGAAGCCGGGATTGATCCTGAATTACTGAAAGAAGCTAAGGAGATAATCGAATCGGGAGATGACCTTACGGTAATTCTCGGTCCGGGTGTTTTTCATTACTCGTCCGTTAATAAACTCATCGAGGGCATCACAGCGTTCGCGAGTAAAGACAATACGACAATTTTACCCCTGTACACCGGGACAAACGCTCGAGGCGCAATGGAGATGGGTACATTCCCAGAACTCCTGCCGGGTGCCGTGAGTCGCGATCATTCTGAAACAATAGAAATTTTCGAAAAGAAATGGGGTGGGAAATTAGCGTCCGACAGAGGAATTACGGTCGATCAGATCACTTCCGGAGCTAAGAAGCCAAAAGTTTTATATCTTGCCGGAGCCGTTCCGTTCTTCGAAAAACCGGATTGCGATTTCCTGATTGTGCAGGATATTTACGAACCCGATTTTGAATGCGATTTATATTTACCGGCATCGAGTTTCCTCGAATCGGCCGGAACTCTGACCAATCTTGAGGGCCGGGTACAGGAAGTAGTGAGGGTCGAGGAACTTCGGGACAGTGTCAGGTACGGCCGCGCCCGTCCGGACTGGTGGATTTTCAGCCAGCTTGCGAAAAAACTTGGCGCGGATGGGTTCGATTACGAGTACGTCACAGAAATCCAGCGCGAGATTGCCGATGTGGTGCCGGGATTCCCTGAACCTGACAAAATCGACCGTGAAGCAAGAGTTACCGAGACACCGGGGACAGTCTCGATCCCCGAAGCTGTCGGCAATCCCGGGAAGGCGGGTGATGGAAAATTCATACTTGTCCTCCACCCCGAAGGCTATACGCATCGCGGGATTTCGATCACGTCCAGGGTTGAAGGGCTTCAAATTCTGAATCCGGAGAACGGGTTTTACATCAGCCAGGCGGATGCGGATTCACTTGGTGTCGAGGAAGGTGACATCCTTCTAGTAAAAGCGGATACTGCAGTCGGGAAAGCTAAGGCGAGAATCGAAAAGGTGTTGCCTGAAGGAGTCATATACCTGTTCGTGCCCGATTCGCTTGGCGGTGTTGGTGGCAGGAAGGACCTGGATAACCTGTATCGATTGGAACGAAATCCGGTACGGGTGGAGGTGACGAAGAGTGTCTTATAAGATTATCGAACGTCGGATGATCGTTCCGAATATACATGAGCTGGTCGTGGAAGCGCCCCATGTCGCCAGTTCGGTGCGGCCGGGTAATTTTGTAATTATCCGCCCAAATGAGATTGGTGAAAGAATGCCGCTGTCGGTTGCCGATTTCGACAGGGAGTTGGGTACCGTGACATCGATGTTCCAGGAAGTCGGCGAATCGACAATGAAGCTGGCGCTCTTGAAGCCGGGAATGGAAATTCCAACGTACGCGGGCCCTCTTGGAGTTGAGAGTAAAATTGACAAGTTCGGAACCTGCCTGTTGGTCAGCGGTTGCTTCGGTATCGGGGCGTCGTACCCCCTTGCAAGGGCTTTGAAAGAAGCCGGCAACAAGGTCTACATGGTTATCGAAGCCCGTGCGAAATATCTCGTCTACTGGGAGGAAAAATTCCGGGAACTTATCGATGGCGTTACCGTAATCACTCGTGACGGGAGTCACGGTCAGAAGGGTCACATAACCGGACTCGGCGAGGTTTTAAAGAGGAATAAGATCGAACCGGACAGGATTTTCGGAAACGGATGTACATTCCTTATGAAGCTTCTGTCCGATGTTACGCGTCCAATGGAGATCAAGACCATAGTGAGCATGAATCCGATTATGATCGACGGCACCGGAATGTGCGGTGTCTGCCGCCTTACAGTGGATGGTGAGATAAAATTCGCATGCGTGGACGGTCCGGAGTTCGATGCGCATTTAATCGACTGGGAAGAATTCCTCATGCGGAGGAAAACTTATAACGAAGAGGAAGTCGAGCCTCTGCGCAGAAGCGGTGCGGGTACTGAAAAGCATTTGCACAGTTGTACAGGTGTCTGAATATTAAGTGAATATTGAAAATATTTAAAAAATTTATGGTTACCAGAACTGATTGCAGGCGTTGAAGGAAATAACCGATGGCTGAAGAAGTTAAACCGAAAAAG
>DAOVJF010000311.1 GCA_030673355.1 Planctomycetota bacterium
AAAGAAGACGGCCTCGATAAAATTCTTTGGGGCAGGATTTCAAAATTTCTTTCGCATCCGGACAGCAATTCAAACCAGTCGGCGATGTTTCTCGCGCGTGACGACAATGGCGAATTAAAAGGTTTCGCAGGGGCGCAGGCGCTGGATTTCGATACCGCCGTGCTCGGTATCCCATCCGGAAAAATCCCGTTCTGCGTAGTCGGTCCATGCTCGGTTGAAAACTACCATGAATCGCGCGAAACCGCCGACGCGCTTATCGGCTCAATCATGGACTGGCTTTCGGAAAAGGAAATCGTTTTCACGAACATCCGCACCGCCGCGCTCGAACTCCCGCTGATCCATGCCCTCGAAGCGCGGGGGTTTTACCTGATCGACAACGGCATGACCGCGGTTTATCACAAAGACAGCGTCACACGCTATGAGAAAGGCGCGTACGATATCCGTCTTTTCGCGGGCGATGATCTCGACGACGTATTGAAAATCATGTCGGGCGCCTACACCCACGACCGTTTCCACCAGGACCCGAACATCCCGCACGAGAAGGCGGAGGAACTCTATCAGCTCTGGATACGCAGGATCGCGACCGATCCGCACGACCAGGAGTGGCTCCTTATCGCCGAACGCCGCGGCCAGATCAAGGGGTTCCTGCAGTACGAGAACAACAGGGAATTTTCGGACGCGACCGGAATGGGATTATTCTCGTACGGCCCGGCGGCGGTGGTGAGGGACCGTACGGCGCTGGGCGCGTACTATACGCTGCTCTCATTCGCGGTGGACGACACGGTCATGCGCGGGTCGGACTACGGGATGACGCGAATCCCGTTCGGGATCCAGGCGATTTTGAAAATGACGCTGAGGTTTGGTCCGAGTTTCATGACGAACGATCTGACGTTTCATCACTGGAAGGGTTAGGGTTCGTCTAGCGACACCTATCAATCACTGATGTAGGAATCAACCCTTTGACTGATATCCTTGGCAAGCTCGTTTCTTTGACTAATCATATCTTCTGGAAAGAGAACATATAATCTCAATGGAAATGTAGCATGCTTTGAAAGCAATTGGAGTAATGATTCCGAAGATTCGAATATTGGTTTTGAATCATCATTTTTACTTTTAATATGCACTACTTTACTTAAAGCGCTTGTATAATCATCATCTTTCTTATATTCATCATCAGGAATTGGATATGCATTCGAGAATGTAACAGGGTGATCCTCTTTAGATCCTATAAACCAAAGTTCTTTATTAATTTTAAATTCCTTTGCTAAATCATGTATTATTAATCTAAGTTTATCCTCTTCTACCCTTAATGGATATTCATCTTTTTTGCGAGGGAATTCAAACCTTTTACCTACTACATCAAACTTCTGAATTAGTTTGGGTGGTTTTCTTTCAATTATTGCCCTGAACATTAGCTCTACCTGCTTATTTTCCAATTTTCCAATTTTTTTCTTAATCTCTCTTAATAAGAAAGAGTCATCAAACGTATACCATTCATCACCCATCATTTTTTTTATGTCTTCTGAAGAATATTTTAAGAGATTGCTCTTCAATAATTCTGAAATCACACGTTCCAGCAACAGCTCAAAACCCATAACTGATTTATGGTAACTGACTTGCAAGTAATCGAAGTAACGTGCAATTAAGTAATGTTCAGCCGTTCGTAAAGCTCTGGGATCAAGGCAAATATATTGATTTTTATCTAGACTCATATGACCTATTAGGTAATCAATATCAACAGCGCCATAAGGCAAGCCAGTGTGAAGAGAAGTGCGCAGTAAGTAATCGATGCGATCTGCATCAAGATCGGAACTTACGACGCCCCTGAATTGCTTTTCATTTCCTAGGAATATTGAAGAAATATCTACTGGATTAAAATCGGACTCGCAATCCTCTATTATTGTTCTGATATCATCATCCAGTACGAGAATCTCTTCTCCTACTTTGTCGTGTTTCCAATATCCATCTTTTACTTTGGATTTTGTGTTGTCATTTGAATCCAATAATATAAGGTCAGGGTCAATTTTATAATGAGATTTGAGGGGACTTTCAAGGGCATGTGAGAATGGGTAATGCCCAATATCATGAAGAAGACCTGCAAGCCTGAATCGTTGCATTTCCTCAGGGGGGACATCAATGTCTTTTTTTTTCAAGGAACTGAGAATTCTTCCGGTAATGTGGCAAACCCCAAGTGAATGAATAAACCTAGAATAATCAGCAGCAGGAAAAACGTAGTAAGCAAACCCCAATTGCTTGATATTTCGCAGTCTTTGGAAAGCCCTTGTGTTTATTATTTCAACTTCTAGTTTTGATAACCCAATTGTGCCGTGAACAGGATCAGCAATCTGTTTGTGATTATAATATTCCGTCATTTACTACGCCCAACTATTATTTAACCCAATTTCAACTAGAGCATTTACGGCATCTTCAAAATATAAGGCTAAATCTGGTTTTTCTTTTTCAATAACAACCCTTGTATCTCCTTCTGACCGTTGCCTAACTTTTCGTTGAAAATCGATTGAGGCAAGTAATTCCAGCCAGCTTGATTGACTTAACCCAGATCGTTGTGGTGGGTTGATTATATCCTGGATAGGTCGTAATGTTTCCTTTACATCTTCTTTAAGGGTCCTATTCTTAAAACTATCTTGCTCCGCTTTCTCAGCTTCCTTAAGTTCGTAATAATCAGTGGTTAAATCTGGACTATATGGTCCTTCTAAGTACCAATTATAGCGATAGCCCAGATTGACACCCAGTCGTTGCCCTAAATAAATAGCTTTCTGTACTTTTTTTCGGTCATCAAAATTTTTGATATCCATGCCATTGAGCAATTCATGAATGACGTATTTTAATGATATCAATCCAGGTTTCATAATGGCCCTCCATACATATAATATAATCTTAAGGCTTTCATTTTTGTATGAAAATCTATGACCTTAGACAGCCCCCCAAGGGAAAACTCAACAAAATTTTCAAAATTTCAATGATTTACTGTAATAGAGAGGTTTCAATACTCGCCAACAATGCGATGAATTCAAATGTGATAATTAATCTTGTGTACAAATGTTATACTGTTTCTATCCAGACTTCTACTAACAAATATATACTTAATATACGTTTAGTAAACAAATTTGTCAATAGCCTGAACAGTTTTTTGTAAAAAAAGTTGATCCCCCCCTAATACTCCTTAAACAGCCTGCCCCATTTGCTTTGTTCGAGCCACTCCTCGTAAATCTTACTGCCTTTCAAAGGCCAGTGGATGAGGTCGTGGTATACAAATGAGGCGAAGATGAAAAGGTACACCATCGGGGTCTGGAAGAAGAATTTCTGCATGTGCTTCATCGGGCCGAACCATAACGGGTGGCCGCCGTACTTCGCCGCGAAATTCGCGCCGACATGGAATCCCCATTTCTCCTTCGCGAGTTCGGAATCGCCGACGATCTCGATCTCGTCCAGTCGGCCGACGCCAAGCCCGGCCTCGTGGCCGAGACGGACGTAATCCAGCTCGTCCATCGGCACGAAACCCATCATGGAGGCGGAGACAGCGTCGATCGCCACCTGGTCGGCCGACGCGAGGATGATGTCCTTCTCGACGGGGATCATGGTTCGCGGGCCGGGTCCGTTGCCTGCGGTGGTGCCGTCCATGACAGCGAACACGCCGGAATGGATCTCGTACTGGATGTTGAGGAGGTCGACGAGGGTTTCGTGGATGACGGAATGGGTCATGTGGCGCGATCGGTTGAGAAGCCCGCCGAACGCGTTTTTCATCGCGCCGGTGGTGGTGGTGTAGATGTGGCACTTCATCGTGGGCTGGTGGATGATATTTTTCCCGAAGAAGTAGTCGGGGATCATGATTCCATTCGGAAAGATATCCGGTAGGACCTTCATTTCGGCCTTCGGTTCATACTTGATCCACTTCATGTCCTTGTCGAGGAAATTGTAGAGGACGGGGATGTCGTATTTTTTGAAGACGACATCGTACTTATTGAGCTTCTCGCCCTTTTCGGCGCGGGTGACGACGGTTTCGTTCTGGACGCAGACGATGTCTTTGTTCCCGACGGCCTGTAGTCCGAGGATGGTTCCTTCCATCTGCCAGGGAGTGGTGTTCGCGCCGGGAAAGGGGAAATGCCAGGAGATATTGTCCTTGAGGATGGTGGTTTTATCGATATCGATGAATTTGTCGATGTCGGCGAGTTTCATCGCGGTGATGTAGTCATCGATGACGGTTTCGGGTGTTGTCCTGATGACAGCTACTTTCGGTCTGGGCATATGGTTTGAATCCTTTATAGTGTAGGCATATTGCTTGAGGTTATTATAATGCATTGCAGATGAGTGTGACAGCAACGTTTGGATAAGAGGGG
>DAOVJF010000597.1 GCA_030673355.1 Planctomycetota bacterium
TCCCCAGGCCTTCCCACGATTCTTCAGCGATATGCGGAGCATATGGCGACAGCAGCCGTAACAAAATTCCGATACCTTTCGCCAGGTCGGACCGGTTCGATTCGTTCGATGAGTCATACCGTTTCGATGCGAAATCAGCCAGCGTGTTGTAAAGCTCCATCATGCGGGCGATCGCTGTGTTCAATGTCTCACGCTCGTCGATATCCAGGGTTACTTCCCGGATGGCATAATGTACAGCTCTTCGGACATTTTCATCCTCGATTTCACCAACCGGGCCATCTGTCTGAATCAAGCCAGCGCATTCCTCACGATGTTGAAAAACCAACCGCCATATCCGGTTCAGAAAACGGAACTGGCCTTCCATACCGGTCATGCGATAATCTTTCGGCGGGTAAGAATCTTTGGGCTCGTCCGGGCCGCGTTCGATATGATCCTCCCAGTCGATGTCCCTTTCCGGCGGTGACGCGAACAGGATGAACAGGCGGGTGGTGTCGGCGCCGTATAGTTTTGTCAGGCTCTTTGGATCCTCGACATTGCCCTGGCTCTTCGACATTTTCTTACCGCCCCACATTACAATTCCCTGGGTCAGGAGTTTCGGAGCGGGTTCGTCATGATTCAGCCAACCGGCATCGTGCAGGATCTTTGTAAAGAACCTGAAATACATCAGGTGCATGATCGCGTGCTCGGGTCCGCCGATGTATAAATCCACCGGGCACCAGTATTCGACATCCTCCTTCCGGAACGGGACATCAGTTGCGTCCGGTGAACAATATCGAAGGAAATACCAGGATGAATCGACAAAGGTGTCCATCGTATCGGTCTCGCGTTTGCCGGGACCGCCGCATTTCGGGCAGCTGGCATTAACCCAGTCGTGCGCTGTCGCAAGCGGGCTTCCTTCGCCGCCTATGAAATCGACTTTCTCTTTCGGTGGCAGTAATACGGGCAACTGATTTTCGGGCACGACGACAGGTCCGCACTTGTCGCAGTGAATAATCGGAATCGGTGTACCCCAGTATCTCTGGCGCGAGATCAGCCAGTCGCGCAGGCGGTAATTGATTGTCAGACCGCCCATATTCATCTCATTTAATTTACCAGCGACGACTACCATGAACTCAGTCGAATTCATACCTTCATATTCAACACCACTGTTGACCATCACACCGGATTCGGTAAATGCCTCTTCCACCGGGGAGTCGGGATCGATGTCGCTCCCTTCCGGCTTGATAACCCGAATAATCGGCAGGCCGTAGCGAGTGGCGAACATGAAGTCGCGGGTATCGTGGCCGGGAACGCACATGACCGCACCAGTACCGTACTCTGCCAGAACGTAATTGCCGATCAGGACCGGAATTTCCTTACCGTTGATCGGATTAATGCAGGTTCGCCCGAGGTGCATGCCGATTTTTTCGCTGTCCTCGCTCGTACGTTCGATCTCGGACTGCATGATGCATTTTTTGACAAACGCGCGGACCTCGTCCAGTTTACCCGGAGCGGTCAGTTGTTCGACATCCGGGTGTTCGGGAGCGAGGACCATGTAAGTACATCCATGCAGCGTGTCGGGGCGGGTGGTGAAAACCTCGATGTCATGGTCGAATCCGGGCA
>DAOVJF010000028.1 GCA_030673355.1 Planctomycetota bacterium
GGGTGAAACAAATGAGACTGTGCTCCCGGCGACCGATGCCGACACCGACGTTTTTATCGCACGGTACAACGCGGATGGAACTCTCGCATGGGTGAAATGCGGCCAGGGCAGCCCGAGCTGTTATGTTATGGGTAATGGAATCACAGCGCTTTCGGACAATTCGGTTGTTGTGACAGGTGAGTTCACCGGATCTGTCACATTCGGGAAGGGTGAAACCAACTACACGGTGCTTATTTCCGCGGGGGGAGTCGATGTTTTCATCGCATGCTTTAACATGGACGGAACGCTCGTATGGGCGAAACGTACGGGTGGGAGCAGCAGCGATTATGGCTTTGAAATCAAAGCGTTGTCGGACGACTCTACTGTTCTGACAGGCAGGTACTGGATGACGGACCCCGGGCAGGGCGATATTTTAATTTCGCGGTACAGTACCAACGGAACACTTGTCTGGACGAAAAGCGCGGGCGGATCCTATAGAGATGAAGGATTTGGGATCGAAGTACTGTCGGACGATTCGATGGTTGTGGCAGGCTATTTCAATGAGTCAGCCATATTCGGGCTTTACGAATCAAATGAAACATTGCTGACATCGGCCGGACTTGACGATATTTTTATCGCGCGTTTCAGCCCGTGATTCATCGGGAGTCTGATTGAGACGCACTGCCGTGCAGTTCTACGGATGAGTTGTTTTTTTTGAATATAATTTTTGTTAATCGGTAGACCCATATCTATTTGATATGGGTTCATTTTAAATCAGAATTCCCGATGCCACAGAACCCACATCTGATAGATGCTTACCGATTGGGATCTAATGTAAAAAATGAAAGGGTAGCGTTGACAAGTTGAGTGAGACACGATCCACTGCCAAATTCAGAAGATCTTCGGGTCGAATGTGCTTGTCGACGATGTCCTCTCAAATCCTGGACCCCTTAAATTTGGTTGACATCCAAAATAACCTGGGCTACAATTTATCTCTATTCAAACTCTGATTCATTAATGTAATATTGTACCCGAGTTTAAATGCCTTTTCCTAAGAATGGAGGGTTTCAGGATGAAAACGCATTCACTGGTACTCCTAATCACAATCACATTGCTGACTGTTATCAATTGCTCTGCGGATGGTGGAAATCCCGCTTTACCGCCCAACAATGACTATGAGACTGGTCACCGAATCACGGTGAGCGATAATCGCATTCTCCTCAATGTCGGGGAGGTTCACATATCCGAAGATCGCCAGACTGTCGAAGTAATCCCGAACCGCGACCTTGCGATGCACCTGAATATCCTTCCTTTCATAGAGCTGTGTCCTGATTGTATCTGGTTCTCGGATTTCATTATCTACGACGCCAACGATTTCTCGTGCGACATCAAACTGAAACACCCGCTGCCAGATCTCCCACAATACACTGTATTCGATATGCGATTTATTTTCATCACCGACGCCAACTATACTTTCCCTGGTAGCGGTAAGAGGGTCTCTTTCAATGGAAGCAATCCCCGGATTATGAATCCGGCTGGATTCACGACACTTTTTAACCCGACCGATTTTCCGTACAACGAAAAAACACCAATTTTGACATACTTCCCTGGAATCATATCGAACGGTGACGATTTCTCGGCAACTTTAAACCCATTCATCGCATTTGGTCGGGAAAATCCTCGGCGTATGATAGAATCCGGTGAGGAGGATCACCGACGTGCCCAACTGAATATCCCATCAGGACCTTTGAAATTCGGCTACGCCGTCGATGCGTGCTGGATGGAGATCGACACATGGAACGACCCGGTCAATGACTTTCCTCCGGAAGCGAATTGCCATGAAGCGTACTTTGTTGATGCTAGTATGGACTCATGGCCTGGGTCTGGTGGGTCTGAACCAATCAAGGTTTTAGTGAATGATCATCAGGGGATCTCAACTATCAACAAAGTCACCGTTGAAGCGCCTGGTTTATTCAACGGAGTTGTTGAATTAACCCAATCTACTGGTGGGGAAAACAGCGCAGAATATACCGGAACAATTTTAAATGATTTGGGTGGCACTGCTGACAACTCTCCATTACTCATACGGGTAGTTGACACCGAAGTTGATGAATTTTCAGGGCAGATTGATGCATGGCAGGTCGAATATGGAACTACTCTGGAAGAAGACGGTAATCTGATCTGGGCGAAAAGCGCAGGCGGGGACATGGCAAAAGGTTATGCAATCACAACACTATCGGACAACTCGATTGTAGTAACCGGTATTTTTTACGCAACAGCTATTTTTGGAAAAGGGGAACCCAATCAGACTGTGCTGATTTCCGTTAGCTTGCAGGATATTTTCGTCGCAAGGTACAACCCGGACGGCACACTTGCATGGGCGAAAAGCGCTGGCGGGGGCGTTGAGGACGAGGGTTATGGAATTACAGCGCTTTCGGACGACTCAACCGTGGTAACAGGGCGTTTCAGAGGATGGACCACATTCGGTGAGGGCGAACCAAATGAGACTATACTGACTTCCTCAGAACATTCTAATATTTTCGTCGCGCGATATAACCCTGATGGAACGCTTGCATGGGCGAAAAGCGCTGGCGGCAGCACCTATCCAGGGGATATCGGTTATGCGATTACTGCACTTTCAGATGACTCGACTGTAATAACAGGATACTTCAGAGGATCAGCAACATTCGGGGAGGGTGAATCAAATCAGACACAACTCACTTCAGAGGGAAATAACGATAATATTTTCGTTGCGAGGTACAATCCGGACGGAACGCTTGCCTGGGCAAAAAGCGCTGGTGGCAGCACATATCCAGGGGATATCGGTTATGCAATTACCGCCCTGTCAGATAACTCGACTGTTGTAACAGGGTCGTACATCGGACCAGCCACATTCGGGAAGGACGAAACGAATCAGACTGTGCTCTTATCCTTCCATGGAGGTTTTGACGGAAATGACATCTTCGTCGCGCAGTATAACCAGGACGGAACGCTCGCATGGGCGAAACGTGCTGGAGGGGTTGGTTTTGACCGTGGTTATGGAATAACGGCGCTTTCCAACGACTCCACCGTTGTTACAGGTCAGTTTGGAGGATCAGCCATATTTGGAGAGGGTGAACCAAATGAAACTGTGCTGAATGCCCTAAATTCATGTAATATTTTCATCGCGTGGTACAACCCGGATGGAACACTTGCCTGGGCTAAAGGCGCTGTCGAAACTGATTGGACCTTGGGTAATGGAATCACAACGCTTTCAGACAACTCGACCGTTTTGTCAGGGGGGTTCCGAGAATCAGCCACATTCGGGAAGGGTGATCCAAACCAGACCGTGCTCACTTCTGACGGGGACTATGACGTTTTCGTTGTGAGGTATGATCCGGATGGAATGCTGGTATGGGCGAAACGTGCCGGCGGAAGTAAAAAAGACTATGGTTATGGAATCACAGCACTTTCGGATGACTCTACAGTAATTACAGGTAGGTTCTCAGGCTTTGCCACATTCGGGGAGGGTGAACCATACGAGACATTACTGACTTCCGGCGCAGGGTTTGATATTTTCGTCGCGCGGTACAATCCTTGACCTGTATCCTGGCAAAGAATTTAATATGTAATAAGCAAATTCCTGCATCTTTAAAATAATTCGCTTTACCATTCAGCACTGGTTGCAGTATTACCCCACTTGCACCCATGCACCCCCTCAGAGTACAATCGTTTCGGATTGTTCAGCACTTTCGAGGAGTGAAGCATGCCGGAGATTTCATACCCGTTCGAGCCGTTTAAAATAAAAGCCGTCGAGAAAGTCCCCATCACTAAGCGCGAGGAACGTGAAAAAATCCTGTGGAAGTACGCGAAGGGCAACATCTTTAATGTCCCCGCCAGAAAAATTACGATCGACCTCCTCACCGACTCCGGCACCGGAGCGATGAGCGATGAGCAGTGGGCCGCGATCATGAGGGGGGATGAATCGTACGCAAGCTCGAAATCATGGGAGGAGCTTAACCGGACGGCGCAGAAAATTTTCGGCATGCCGTACGTACTCCCCGCCCACCAGGGCCGCGGCGCAGAGCATCTTGTGCTGACAGTACTTCTCGAATCCGATAAAAGGCCTGTGGTGCCCGGAAACGGGCATTTCGATACGACGTCCGGACATATCCAGTGGGCGGGAGGAGTCGGGGTGGACTGCATATGCGATGAAGCGCTCGATCCCGAAAGCGACAGCCCGTTCAAGGGTGATATCGATCCTGACAAACTAACGAGGGCGATTGAGGATGCCGGGATCGACAATGTACCGCTCGTAATCCTGACAATCACCGCGAACACCGCCGCCGGCCAACCTGTCAGCATGAATTGCATACGGGAAATCAGCAAGGTTTGCAAAGGCTACGAAATCCCCTTGTTTTTCGACGCGGCACGGTTTTCCGAAAACGCATACTTTATAAAAACCCGCGAGGAAGGCTACCGGGAAAAATCAATACCGGAAATTGTTCTGGAGATGTTCAGTTATGTCGACGGGGCGATGATGTCCAGCAAGAAGGACGGGCTTGTTAACATCGGCGGACTTATTGTCTGCCGCGATGAGGAGCTTTACCGGAAACTCGCGACCATGGCAACGCTGTTCGAGGGCTTCCCGACATACGGCGGCCAGGCCGGACGGGATATCGCGGCGCTTGCGGTCGGATTACGGGAAGGAATGGATGAGCACTACCTGACATGGCGTATCGGGCAAACCCGTTACCTTGGAGCCAGGCTCCGTAAGGCGGGAGTACCGATTTTCTGGCCGACCGGTGGCCACGCTGTTTATTTGAACATCACAAAAGCAATGCCAGATATGCCCCGGAAATTATATCCGGGCATTGCTTTTCAGAACGCGGTTTACATAGAGGGTGGAGTGCGAGTGTGCGAGATCGGGACAATTCTCGCGGGACGCGACCCGGAGACCGGCAAGGAACGTACCGCGCGTTTCGAATTCGTCCGAATGGCGATCCCGCGTCGCGTCTACACGCAAACCCAGATGGATTACGTTGTAGATACCGTCACAGCCGTGTACGAAAAACGAGACGAATTGAAAGGCATACGCCTGACATACGAACCCCCGGTATTAAGGCACTTCACCGCAGAATACGCGGAAGTAGAGCTGGTAAGAAACAACTAAGACCAAACCTGTTAATTAAATATTGATTCGAGATCGGGGAAACCTCTTTTTGCCAGTCATAATCTCGAAGCATCCTGAACGCGTGGCGTCGTCAAGCTGAGTGAGACATCTCCAACCCGCACGCCTTTGAAATTCTCCGTGTCGAACGTGCTAATATAGGGCTAATATAGGGCTAATATAGGGGACATCTCTTTTCGCTCGTCGAAAAGCAGGTGTCCCCGATCTTTAAAAATTCCTGAATCATTCCCCAATGTAAGTGTTCGACGTAAATTAATGCTAAACATCCAATCAATTTATATTTTTCTAAAGAACGACACTAAACGCGTGGCGTCGTCAAGCTGAGTGAGACATCTCCAACCCGCACGCCTTTGAAATTCTCCGTGTCGAACGTGCTTGCCGACGTAAATCCCGGGAGAAATTTTGAATCAGTTACAGAATGCGTATTTTACGATTTGTCCGACTGTTCAGAGTGAGTGGTTTTCCCGCCAGTCATCCGCCTTTTAATGCGTTTCCCTTCGAATTTAAGTATCTCCGAAAACATTCCTATTCGCTGCCTGACGCCTTCGATATACCCGCGTTTTTCCTCTTTGGTTCGATGTGTGACGCCTTTCCAGATGATATCTTTAACTTTGATTACCCCCGTTTCCCAGAGTTCTGTCAGTGCCCTTTCGATCGCGAATCCAACCGAGTCCATGTCCATATTTTCGATCACCGATCTTTGGACTGTCCTCTGGCCGGAGAGTGAGGGGGTGATCATATGCGCGAGATCGGTGTGTATGCGTCCACCCCTGAAAAGCCCGACCGACATGTCCGCATCGCCTTCGAGTACAGGTTTCATAAGGTCGGTGATATGGTGAGGTTTCAAACCGACCAGGTCCGCGTCAAGAAATATGACAATCGGTTCATCGGTCGCATCCAGGCCGGTGCGCATGGCCTTTCCTTTACCGCCGTTTACCTTGTGGGTGATGAGGTTAACTCCTTCGACCGCCCGCGCCTTTTCGGACGTATCATCGGTTGAGCCGTCGTCGATTATAAAAACACGGCCGATTAATGGATGTTCGACCGCGATCCGCGCGATACCCGCGACTGTAGGCGCCTCATTAAAGGCGGGGATGATACAGACAGTCTGGGATTCTAGTTCGGCCATGAGTTGAGGTCCGGCGGATGGTTAATTATTGGGGTATAGTGGGATTGGTACCCTCGAGATAATTGGTGAAAAAATCTATGCTCAGCCCGATTCCAAATTCATAATCGGTGTAATCGGTTGTTACGGTAGCCAGTGGGTTGTCGTTTTCATCGCGGATTTCAGAAACTGTCTGGCTCAGGAGGTTAAAAATCCCGAAAGTTTCATACGTGTAGTTAATCACAGTTGTAAGGTTGTCGTACCGGTAATCTGATTCTTTAACAACTGTCCTGATGTGACGGAAATCGTCCTGGGCTACGAAATAAGTTTTATAATAGTGTGCAAATGCAGGATCCAGCGGAGTTAAACGAATCGCGTAACAAGGCGCATCTTCAATGACCTCGTCTCGCTGCCTGGTGAGTTCATGGCTTTCGAGAAGGACAATCAGAAGGTCGTGATCGAAATAAAAAACCGGCTTGTCCTCGAAAAGCTGGAGCTGGAAAGCGGGCACCATGAAATAAAGCGACTTCTCAACTATTTCCTGTGTCCTGCCACCTGCGCGAACAGAGGTCGCGATAACCATGCACTCATAATCCCTGATCGATGGGGTTGTAGTAAGCTGATCGCTTTCGTAGTAGATCATCCCATCGAATATATCGATAGCGGTAAGCTCATCGGCGCCAGCCGTGACATTCAACATGATGAATGCAATTATTATTGTTAGAAACACCGGAATACGGGTCATTGGTAATCACCTCACGTTGAGAATCGCATTATAGTATAGCATAGCACCACGATCTAAAAAGGAAACTCCATGGGTAAATGTCCCGAAACATACGATCCGGATTATATCCAGGAAGTTCATCCCCCTGGTGGTGGTTCCCCCACCCACTCGCCGGTAAGCTCGTGGATCTTGTTCCGTGCTTTCTGGTATGTCTCGGTTCTCGAACTATAAAGGGCCTCGGTCAACACTAAATTGTAGTAGTGGACCGCCCTGTCAATGTTCCCAAGTTTCTCGTAAATTCGACCGAGCAGGAAGTAGGAGTAATTAAACGGCGCTTCACCCTGCTGAACGTTGTCTTTCTTATTAAAAGTCTGGATGTACATATCCCGGGCTTTTTCGTAGAACGACATTGCCCTTGTAGAATTGCCGGTATCGGCGAAATAATCACCCAGGGCCTCGTAAACCTGGGCGAGTTCATAGTAGGTGAAATATACGGCGTTGGATATTTTAATGCCCTCGATCAGGCTTTTCTCAGCATCCTGCCAGTACTTGAAACCTTCTTCGATATTACCAAGTCGCAGTTCGGCAGCCCCAAGGATTTTAAAAGCCCGTCCCAGCCAGAGGTAGAATCTCCACCGGATTTGGGGTTTTTTCAGTAACCACTCATCCACTATCAGCGCCCGCTCCGACCAGAAAACGATTTCCTCCCAACGGCCCTCATCCTCAAGCAGCCTTATTAACTCCTTGTAATATTCAATTTTGACAGGGTAATAGCGTGCCGCGGTCATGTAGGAGTCAATCGCCATCCCATGGCTCATTTTGGCGTCTTCCTCAAGTGTCTGGATATCATCGTTCAGTTCTTCGATATTCGCCTGAATATTCCTGAGTGCCTGGGTATCCGTTTCGTTTTCGAAATCCGTATTTAACGATTCAATCCGTGCAAGCCTCATTTGAATTTGTTCGCTGGCAAGTTTGTAGCGGGATTCGTAGCCCATGGCGAGTGCGTAGAATGTATCCGACTGGGGATAAAGCTCCTGCCCCTCCTCAATATGTGCCGTACCGGCTACAACATCCTGGTAGAGGTTTTTCTTAATCAGGGAGAAACCGTGGAAAAATTCAGCCCTGCCGTTGGTGGGATCGAGTTTATATGCCCGCCAAAAATAATTGGCCGCCAGTTGTGCCTGGGTCTGTCTCTGTTCCGGGGTTTGTGCATACTCTACTTTCCTGAGTTCCGCTATTCCCTTCACTACAAAGTAATGGCTCTTGAAATTGATGACCTGGGTGTAGACACCCCAGATACAAAGAAGCAGGACAATTATTATTACCGGGAATGCGAGCTCGGGTTTAATTTTCTTTTGAACCGTATTATAAAACTCTACTGAAAATCTCTGTTTACTCTCAACAGGCTCCCTTGTGACGGCTCCCAGTGGTGTGGATTCCTTCTGCTTTCTCTTTTTCTTCTTTCGTTTTGCCGTTGTGCCTTGATCCTTGTTCTGGTTGCCATTTACTTCTTCGCTTATTGACCGCTGCTTCCTTAATTGATTCCTTTCGACGATTTCGGCAACAAGCAGTCCCATAGCTGTAAGAATCAGCCCCCCGTGCTGAATTTTATGAAGGGGGAACGAGAAACACGCTATCGCGAGGAGGCTCATCGTCGCACCCATTATCCCAAGAGCGTAAAATCTCCTTGCCGGGTCCTCCTCCTCCTTTAAAAATCTGAATCCCATTACGAAAAATGAGATGAAAAACATCGCGTATAAAAACGTCCCGATAATCCCCGCTTCGACAAGCATTTGCAGGTGGTCGTTATGTGCACGGAAGGTGGGTATAACGTTATGGAACCATTCCCCGAAATTATATGTCTCAAGAACTTTTGTCTGGTAGATCAGGTATTCGATCTCGAAGAATCCGAATCCACCTCCGAAAGTCAGCCGCTCCGGGACATGCTCCTCATCCGTCACCATCATTATGGACGCACGCCACATGGTCTGCCGGTTGCGGAACGTTTCATCGCCCTCGAAATCCGTCATGCTTTTAAGACGTTCCAAAGGCGTGGCGGCGAGCGGCGTTTCGGAATCGGCTTCTCTTTTATTAAACACTGTACTGGTGAGCAGCAATACAGCGACCAGTGTGATCACCCCGGCTATCAGACCGATTTTTGATACCCGTTTGAATATCGGAATCCTGGTCCAGAGTAGCAGGATCAGGACAAAACCGGCGCCGACGAAAACCCCGAACCACCCGGCTCGGTTGTACAGCGCGACTATCTCGAAAGTGTTGATCGCCAGAACGATGGATAAAAATGTCCGTAATTTGGGAGAATCGGTTTTAAGGAGAAGTCCAAGTCCTATGAAAAGGGTCAGAGCAACGTATTCGCCATAGTAGTTCGGGTTCGCGAAAAATCCTGCCAGGAGAAAATACCGTCCCGCGCTGGGGGTTTTAAAGTAAAAAGGCAGCCCGGCGAGTTCATGGCCATCCGGGTAGTAATCATTGATCATACCGAAAAGGTTCAGTGGAATATCGAAGTATTTCCAGAATCCCCATAGTGTTGACACAAGGGCCGCGATAACCGCGGTGAGAAGGATAACATCCCGCCTGCGTTTGTCGGGAATGTATGCAAATCCCACAAGGAAACAGGCGGCGAACGCGACCCATTGAATGATATTTTTCACGGCCCCGAGACGGTACTGCATAAAAATTACCGTCAACAGAATGTAAGCGATAAATATCAAGAGCCATTTCGAGACAGGGCTCCTGGGGAAATTGACTTTTCTCCCGAGGAGCCAGCTGATAATCAGGCAGGCGATAAAAACACACGTGAAAATAAATCCGAGTTGCTCTTTGGGCATCAGGCCGTTACGTTCCAGCATGTAATAATAGACAAGTGGAACGGCAAACTGAAATTCGATCATCAGGTAGAAGGGTAGCTGGTCGAAAAAATCCCAGCGGTTTTTCTCGGTCAATATGAAGTGGACTATCGCGCGTCCGAGGATAAGGACCAGAATGGCGCCAAGTCCCAGCGTGAACTTGTTAAGGAAAAACCCGTCGGGAATCGGGCTGGGCCAATTCCAGGGGCCATTGTAGGTCCAGATCAGCAGACCGATAATTATCGGGTAAAATGCAAAGCGTTCTATGAGAGAACTGAAGCTCTGGCGGCATCCAAAAATCAGCGGATCCAGATCGATCCTTATGAGGTATGCGACCCCGAGAATGAGAGCGATCAGGCCGGCCGATGTCCAGAGATGCAGCGTTTCAGGATTGGCGATAAAATCCGCGACAAGTGGGTCGAATTTAAATTTTTCAATCAGAAATTCATCCACGATAGAGTTTAATTATCCGTTTGGCCTGTACTGGTTTAATTGCATGAATTGAATCCAAAACTTATAATGTTAAAATAATGCCAGGATGTTCCCGATTAATTTTCCCGTAAGTATATCCATGACAGAGCTTCAGTGCCAATCCTGAACAGGAGTTTTTTGAATCGAATCCATTGAGTGAGGCCGGAGATCAGTGATTCTATCCGTTAAATCTTACGCGAAACTGAACCTTTTTCTCAAGGTCTACGATAAACGTCCCGATGGATTCCACGACATCATCAGTATTATGCAGTCCATAGACCTTGCAGACACGCTTACTTTTGATGAAACGCGTAACGGCAATAGCGGTATCCGGATAACCTGTAACGATCCTGAAATCCCGACCGATGACAGGAACCTTGTCTGGAAAGCGGCGGAAATTCTCGCGAATTCGATTAACCTGACAAATTACGGCCTGAAAATCCATATTGAAAAGAATATTCCCCCGATGGGTGGTCTGGCAGGTGGAAGTTCAAATGCAGCGGCAACATTAATTGCCCTTCGAAAGCTCTGGTGCCCGGAAAAACCGTCCGGATCATTATTCAAATTAGCCGCGGAAATAGGGAGCGACATGCCATTTTGCCTGCAGGGTGGAACTGTTCTGGTCCGCGGAATGGGGGAGATCCTGGAACCATTGCCCGAAGGCCTGGATCGGAAATTCCCTGAGGGTGCGTTTCTGCTTGTATTGCCACCGGTAAAAGTTGAAACCGGACCGGCCTATGACGCTATCGACTCAGCGCGTGAGACGGAAGTTCGAAAATGGGACAGCCTTTGGATTGAGCATCTTTCAGTACTTGAAAGCTGGCTGAACGGAATTGGATATGGGGATTTCTCTTACCTGTTTCATAATGATTTTGAAAATCCCGTTTTCAATTACCATCCCGAACTTGAGGCTATACACGGAAATCTGAGAAATCACGCGGGGCATGCGCTGATGTCGGGTTCCGGCTCCACTTTTTTCGCATGGTATCCATCTATGACGGATGCGTTCAAAGCACGCGACAGCTACAGTCCGGTAGCCGGTGAAAATGTGGTTCTGGCAAGGCCCGTCGGGCAGGGAATGAGGATAGGGGAGGGTTAACCCAGTTTGTTGATTGGTAACCCCGAACAGGTTTACCAGATACAATATTTAAGGAAAATTAGTTCTTTAATGGTATAATACTCTTATATTAACGTGGGAAGCCTGGGAGGTTATGTTGATTAATTCGTCAATCCGAAGCTTATTTTTAATAGCATTCGCTGGGATACTCTTATGCGGTTGCTCCGGGAATTCATCTCAACCAGTATCTCCGGATAATCCTGAATCTTTGCCAGAATTGACAGTCAGGGAAGAAACGGACGCAAATTCCGATGGCACCAATCATTACCTGATGCATAGTGGTTATATTTTCATCGACCCGAATCACCCGGACGGTCCTCTGTTTGAGGTTATCCCTGCCCGTGCAGGGGAAGTTCACCTCAACATTCTGAAGTATCTCGAAATAAGCCCTTGTGCGGATTGTTTCAAGGTCGTCGGACTAGATATCCCCAATCCTGGCAAGCTGAATGTCGATATCCAGATCGATCACCCGTTCGATGGCCTGGATTATTCAGCTTTCGATTTACGGGGGATCATAATGTTTCACGGGAGCCATGCATTTCCTGTATGTGGAAAATCAATATCCGATCCGGCTCTCGGTGATGGTGCGGTTCTGAATCCTGATGGTTACACTGCCTTATATAATGGGTCAACCATTACAGCACCTGTCGGAGATTTACAAAA
>DAOVJF010000615.1 GCA_030673355.1 Planctomycetota bacterium
AGGGGAGGGCGAGGCTCCGTCCGAGCCATTTTTATATATTTATAAGCGGCTCGGACGGAGCCTCGCCCTCCCATTATAAAATTACCTGAGGTTGTTTAGTAATTTGCGAAAATTACATTGAATTTTAAAGCGCCCCTACATTGGGAACGCTTAATTACCCACCCGTCGCGATTGCCATCCGGTCGAAAAGCACTGGTGGGACAAGGGCTTCCACATTTTTCAATTCACACCCGATTTCGAGTACCTGCCTGTCGAACATCTTGAAACAGTTACCGGCAAGCATCCCGTTCTTGAATCGACCCATTATCGCACCGTTTTCTATGACGAAACCAAGGCCGATAGAGACCGAAAAATCTCCTGAGAATGGCGATGCCTGATGTGCGCCCATGATCTGGTCAATCAGAATTCCCTTATCGATACCCGAGATCATCTCATCGAGGGTTTTTTCACCAGGCTCCAGGGTAAGGGTTGTGAATCCGGCACGTGGGGCTGCGGACAAACCCGCCCTCATGCCATTGCCGGTCGGTGAGACTCCCATCAGTCTGGCAGTATGAAGATCGTGGATAAATTGTTTCAGCACACCGTTCTCGATGAGCATGGTTTTTTGCGACGTCACACCTTCGTCATCGATCGGCTGGGACGCGACCATGTCGGGATTCAGGCCATCATCGAAAAATGTGATTCGTTCATCGAAAATTTTCTCCCCGACCTTGTCCTTGAACGGCGACATGTCTTTCAAAACCATGCGTGCGCTCAGAGCTAATTTCAGCGGATTGAACATTCCCATCGCTTTTGGGGTAAGGATGCATTTATATTCCCCGGCGGGGAGCCGGACAATATTTTTCGCCTTGTTGAGTGTTTCAACAAGATCAGTTGCCCATTTATCAGGTTGATTCCCGATCTTCGGGGAGTTATCGAATTCCCAGTTCATCAGGACATCGCCCTCTCGTGCGATCTGCCCTGAAAGGTAGCCGGAGAACGATGTCTTCCTGAAGCTTTCGCTAGTACCGTTACTGTTGGCGATAACAGCATTAATAATGGAACGGCTGATCGTACTGTCGTACATCGCCTCGCTGTTCCCGGACTTGGCTTTTTCAATCATACCGGTTCCGATACCGACAAGCCGGTCGACTGTAACCCCGGATGTTTCCTCGTCAAATATACTGACGCCGGCTGGTTTGTACTTCGATGGCAATTCACCGGAGAACTCGCTACCCAGCGGTGCAAGTTCGATAGCTGAATTAACGATCTGATCGGCGTCGTCGATTTTGCTGGTCGCGTAAAATCCGCATTTGCCATCGATCACCACACGAAGGGCAAGGCCGCTCGATTCATTCGCGGTTGCCATTTTCAGCTTGTCGGAGTTCCAGTCGCATGATGTTGTTTCAGTGACTGTGTAAAAAACCTCAG
>DAOVJF010000319.1 GCA_030673355.1 Planctomycetota bacterium
CCTATCGCAAGGAACGGATACCCGCCCACGGCGAAAAGTACAGCCGCCACAATGGAGAGCAGGAAGCTGAAAACAGAGATTTGGTTGGAAGTAACGAAGGTACGCACCAGATAGCGGGAAATCCACACCGAGATAGGCCGGTTCAGGTATTTGGACACAGGCCCGTCCCTGGATTTACCACTAAGCTGTTTAAGCAGCGCATCCTCTGCCTTGTTAAAAGCCCTGGGGTCGTCAATATCGATCCAGAAACCGCTTACCGGGATCGCTTTGGCGCGTCCCTCGGCGGCCAGGACCCGTACCGCCCCGGACAGTGTCATATCGCCATCTTTTTCTTTAATTAGTTCCAGGACCTTAAATATGGCTGGAGAGCACAGAAAAATACCGGTATCGAAGCCGTTGAAATCGGTCATCCCTTTGCCGATGTCACAGATCTTCCCATTTTCCACCTTAACGCGAGTTACATCATCCATGTTGACGAGGGAGTTGTGAATATCGCCATCCACTCCGAGAGCTATCTCGCCATCGAGCAGGGAATGGGTTGTCAATGCGCTGGCAAGACCCGGATCAAAGAGGTGATCCGCCATGAGCAGCAAAAAGGGTTCATGCAGAACCTCCCGCGCCTTGAGTACTGAAAGCCCGTTTTCTTTCTCCCAGTCGTCATTCACCAGTGGGGTGATCCGAATCGCGAGACGTTCCGCTAGCTGGGCTAGAAAATCACGCATCCTGTCGCCCTGGTAGCCTATGACAACATAAAATTCATCCACCCCGGTCTCCAATGCAGTGCGGATGACACGTTCGATAATGGGGATGCCCAGGATGGGGATGAGAGGTTTGCTGTCACCCCTTCGCTGCAACCGGCTGCCCTTGCCTGCTGCGATAATGAGACACTTCATACTCTTCACCTAGGTTACCGTGGATGAATTGCTCAACCATGTGAAAAGCTTCATCGTCGGTGAATTGGCGTGGTGGATGTTTGCAGAAATAGGCTGATGGCGCATGAAGAACACCACCCTGACCGCGGTTCAAAGCCAATTTTACACAGCGGATGGCGTCAATGACGACACCAGCCGAGTTGGGCGAATCCTCCACTGAAAGGCGAAGTTCCGGATTAAATGGTATGTCACCGAAGAGCTTACCCTCCATTCGAATAAAACAGACTTTGTTGTCTTTTTGCCATGGTACGTAATCACTGGGGCCAACATGGATGTTTTCATCGTCCAAACGTCTACTCATCACAGCTTGAACAGCCTCTGTCTTGGATATTTTCTTAGAGCGCAGGCGGCTGCGACTGAGCATGTTGAGGAAATCCGTGTTGCCACCGGTATTTAGTTGGTAGGTGCGCATTAGTTTAACACCGCGCCTTTTAAACAGATCCACCAGCACACGGTGAGTGATGGTAGCACCTAGTTGAGACTTGATGTCGTCACCAACGATGGGAATATTCCTTTCCTCGAATCGCCTTGCCCATTCTGGATTGCTTGCGATAAACACCGGGATGTTGTTAACAAATGCAACGCCAGCCTCTAACGCGCAATCAGCGTAAAACCGGGCAGCTTCTTCGGAACCGACGGGGAGATAGTTCACGAGGATTTCTGCGCCTGATTCCTTGAGCACTTTGATAACTTCCTCTTTTGTCGGCTCTGGATCGCTTGCTGAAACGAATGTGGATTTTTCGTCATAATCCTTCATGTGGGTCGCGAACCCATCGAGAATTTTACCCATCCGGACGATTACTCCGGACTGGGGGATATCATCACAGAAAACCGTCGTGCAATTAGGCTTGGAAAAGATGGCCTGGTGCACATCCTTTCCAACCTTCCGTTTGTCGATATCGAACGCTGCAACGACCTCGATGTCTTCCGGCTTATACCCTCCGATCATCCAGTGCATCAAGCCGGTTACCTCTTGCTGGACTTCCCCCTTGTAATAGTGGATTCCCTGAATCAGGGAACTGGCGCAGTTCCCAATCCCAACAATTGCGATTTTGATTTTACTCACGGACTGAATCATCTCCTTATAAGGTAAGTTACCGCTCTTTGAAATTATGAATCACATATCAACATTGCATATTTAAAACAATATCTTTAGATGAAAAATGACTGGGTTACCAGCCACTACATTGGGAAATCTAATGGATAGCTAATCTAATATACTATAATGGGTTTTTGTGATATGTCAAATTATCTGTCAAAAGGAAACAACCACCTAATGTTTTAGATTAACATTTCATCCTTCACCCTTCCCATCGGTCTGCCCGACGCACGGAGCCTTTCTGTTAAGGACTGATGCCGACAGTAAAATCCGGTAACTCGCCCTCCGGATAAGCATCGGGCAGGTTGATAAGGTAATTTCCGTATACCCTCAGTGCGGCTGAGAGTTCTTCCGCGAATTCTATAACACTTCCCGATGCCTCGTACGGATCCATTGATATCTCACGGTCAAGGAATGCCTGGATGGCGGATTCAGGGAGTCCGATTGTACGCGCGGCGGCCTGTGATTCAGGGGAATATCCCTCTGTAGCAAGTTGAGCCTGCGCATCGGCAAAATCCTCGGGAGTGACATAGACATCAGTAACGTCATTGGAACGGAGGAGTGCAATGTAATTGTCAATACTGTCAGCCGCTGGATACATCGCGTAACCGGCCTGGCGTCGATAATAAACGCATGCCTTGGCCTGTTCCCATGACCAGTAATCGTCGCCGTCGATAGAAGCTCCGCTGTGCCTTTCCATCGATGCCAGCGCCGCTTCAAGCAGGACCGACACATCAAGAAACGCGGTCATCATTGCGTTCTGGGTATCGACCATATCGGCGGGACCGTCAGCAGGGGATTCAAGGAAATAGTAATTGAAAGTCCTTGGTTCCGCCATTTCATCATAATCGAAACGCGGCGGGTCACTGCTCAACTCACCAGTGCAGTAGTTCCACATACCCACCACCCACTTCAGGCCGTCGCCGAAAATCTTATTCGGAATTGCGAATCCCCATATGTTAACAACATTCGCCGGACCCGATTCGAGCCAGCCCAGCTTATCGGTGACATCGCCGAATTTATCCACCGCGTCCATCGTGTTCGACGCTTCGGGGTGTTGATTGGGCTTGAACTCCGGGATCATTGGATTGTCGCCATACTCGGGATCCTCGCTCGGACGGGGATCGCGTCCGCCGAGACGCTGTCTTCCGCGGCTACCGGGATTCGCGGTATCGCCTGATGGGTCGTACGGCTGCCAGCGGTCCCGCCAGTCGAATGGCTCGAGATCCTTCGCTGCCAGGAATGTTGTTTTTGTGAGGTTCGCACGTATGACTGCACCCATCCAGGCCTCTTTTGCAAGGTCCATTGCATCCAGACGACTGTCCATTCCATTGAAAACTCCGGAACCAAGGTGCGCGTCAAGTGCATAGGAAAATTTCCCGATGTTAACGATCCAGTCCACCCAGTCCCCATCACCACAAAGTCGAATCACTTCCGATCGATGCTCGTTGATCCATCCCGAATTTACATTGACATTGAATGAGCCAAATTCCTCATGTAGTGTATTCCACGGATCGGTCACATCGCGGTAGGAGAAGGTGAGGATTCTGTTATTTATTTCCAGACGGTTTCCGTGCTCATCCTCTATTAAAATTATTTCGTCATCATTGCCAAACTCGATCGCGCACTGGTCGGGTACCGCAATTTCTATGTGGGTTTGCGAATAGCCATAGGGATCATATCGAATGAAATAACCGTCGGGATGATAAGACCACCTTTCTGCTGGAATTTCAACATCGTCACCAGACATTGGAGGATCCCCGGTCAGTATCGCGATCGCTTCTATTTCATCATACGATGCCGCTTCCTCGATCATCAGACGCCGGATATCAGCATTGGACCTCATAATCCTTTCGGCACCGGCTGGAACATCAATGTATTCGAAAATCGCGCCCATCTGGTCCTCTGGGATAATTCCGAACGCCCCCATGTTGAGCTCACCGATTTGACCATCGCTGAGGAGTTGCCGCGCGATTCGCTGCATGTCGGTGTTCATATCACTGAGCTTTGTGCGCGCGAGAACAGCCCAGACGAGATACTGGATATCCCTTTGTTCAAACTCGGGATGCGTTTCTGAATTTTTCAACAGGTCGCGTAGTATGCCCGCCGATGGACCCTGGAGCGGGGCATAGAGATATCCATCGCCGTGTCCGGGACCATGAGTTCCCGCATGCAGACAGAACGTTTCAAGGTCGTGTTCGTAACGTCCCGGCATGAGCA
>DAOVJF010000421.1 GCA_030673355.1 Planctomycetota bacterium
AGCAGGTTCAGTACCGGTAAGCCCCCAAGTTTTGTAAAAGCGGCGGCGGTCTCAATTCCGATCGATGAATCCATCGCCGATGCGAGTATCGGCACTTCGAATTTGAATTTCCCGATCTCAAATGTTGAATCGACATCGGCGGGATCGATAGTTCGTGTGGACGGCACCAGCGCCACTTCGTCAAATCCGTATGAGTATCGCCCTTCACGGCCTAATCCAATTTCCGGACACATAACTTTGCTCCTTTGGCCACTGAAAATATACAAAAAAGCCCTGCGTCATATGACGGTGCAGGGACCTTGCGGATTTAACATTGTCATAATAGACACCTTGACGGATAAGTCAAGAGTGTTACCGTGATTTATATAGTTAATTCCGGGGTTGACTGTCAGTCTTATGGAAACTAAACTCCGTTCTGTGGTTCAAAAAAATTCCATGCCGGTTCCCGATCGGACCCCTGTAAAAAGATGGGCGAAAATACGCCTGTGGACGGGATACCTCTATATTCTGTGCGCAATCATATTTGCCAGGCCTTTACTTGTCTGGGCAATCGTGGGTTTCATCCTGGTGCTCCTTGGAGTATCAGTCAGACTGATCGCCAGTGCTACATTAGTAAAAGATAAAGAACTCGTTACTCATGGAATTTACAGCATGACCCGTAATCCGCTCTACCTTGGAAGTTCGCTTATCGCGCTGGGTTTTGCGTCAATGTCATCATCGCTTTGGATCCTGGCAGCTTGTATATTCGTTCTCATGCCATTGTATATACGAATGATCTCAATCGAGGAAAAATACCTTACAAAACTGTTCCCTGGATCTTACCCGGCGTATTTGAAATCAGCACCTAAGTTTACACCCGATTTAAGTAAAATCGGCGGGATTCCGGGTACGCTCGATAAATCCCTTGTGAAAAGAAACGAAGAATTGACAACCACAATTTTATTCATAATTCTTTCTGTAATTCTACTGGTACTCCACAGATCATGGCTTCCCGGATAAATATAAAACCCGACGCAAGGATTCTTGTTGTCGACCTCGCATTTATCGGCGACCTCTTGATGTCCACTCCGGCCTTCACCAATATTCGGAAAGGATATCCGGATGCCGTAATCGATCTTCTTGTGTCGCCCGCAAGCCGCCCGGTTGTCGAGCATAATAAAATCTTCGATGAAATTCTCACGGCACATTACAAGAGAAAAGGCTGGACAGCAGTAAAGAAAGAAGCATCGACGATGGCTGAACGGGGATACGATCTCGCGATATGTTTCCACCGCGCGCATGGGTCGCTGTTAATGCTGATGCTTGCCAGGATTCGAAACCGTATAGGGTTCACACACGGCGGCCGATGGATCTTCACCACAGCCGGGGTTCCTTTTCAGATATCCAGACATCGCGCATGGAACCATCTTAACCTCCTTGATAAAACCCTCCCGATAGAAATTGATTTCAACACACCAATGTCGTTGGAGCTTGAACCGGACGCGATCCATGCGGTTGAGGGAATGCTTGCGAATCTCCTGCCTTCCGGTCCCTGGGCAGGGATCAATCCGAATGCGAGCTGGCATACCAAAAGGTGGACTCCGGAGGGTTACGCGGCTGTGGGCGACTTCCTCGTGGACCGCGGTTTGACTCCGATATTGATCGGAAGTCCAAATGAGAAACCTGTATGCGACCATGTGGCTTCGCTCATGAAATCCAAACCGGTCAATCTGACAGGTGAAACGACACTTCCTGAACTGGCAGCCCTTTTATCTAAAATTGAAGTTCTCGTAACGAACGACAGCGGTCCAATGCATATGGCCCAGGCGGTGGGGACCAGGGTGGTTTCGATCTTCGGCCCGACCGATCCGTTGAGGTGCGGACCCTGGCAGAATATATTTAACCCTGTTCAAATGAATTTAGATTGCATCAAATGTTACCGTAAGAGCTGCACACATCTCAAATGCATGTGTGAATTATCTGTGGAAGAAGTGTTAGAAACTGTTGCCAATTGTATAAGTTTTCCCCAAAATCATCACTGATTGTATAAGTTTCGGGGCTATTATTATACAAATATGCCTTAGCCAAAATGTTCTATTTATTTGAATTTTCTTAGATATTGTTGCCTTCCTGATGAAAAACCATTAATGTTGATGTATAATCCTCATATGGTCACATCGCAGCGACAGGCTGACCTCCCCGCTGTAGCTGGTGGGAATCCTGTGCGTGATGATTTTCTGTCCTTCTCACAGCCCAGGCTTACAAACGAGGAAATCGACTCTGTAGTCGATACCCTTAAATCCGGCTGGCTCACCACCGCCGGGAAAACCCTCCGGTTCGAGACTGATTTCGCAAGCTTTGTCGGATCAGCGCATGCTGTTGGGCTTAACTCGTGCACAGCCGGGCTTTTCCTGTCATTGAAAATCCTTGGAATCGAACCTGGCGATGAGGTAATCACAACTCCCCTCACCTTCCCTGCGAGTGTCAATGTGATTGAGCATCTCGGTGCGACGCCGGTACTCGCCGATGTACATCCAAAAACCGGATGCATGGACCCAAATGAAGTCGAGTTAAAAATTACAGAACGGACCAGGGCGTTAATACCGGTGCATTTGTACGGCCGGCCCTGCGACATGGAAGCATTTCGTTCAATTGCCGATCGGAATGACATTCCTATGGTCCAGGACTGCGCGCATGCGATCGAGTGCGAACTGAACGACCGTAAGGTCGCCACTTGCGGGGATCTTGCTTGTTACGGCTTCTACGACACCAAGAACATAACAACCGGCGAAGGCGGCATGGTGGTGACCGATAATCAGGAATGGGCTGACAGGATTCGGGTACTCGCCCTTCATGGCCTGGATAAAACAGCCTATGACCGATATTCGGCAGGGGGCAGGACGGCTTACGATCTTACTGTCCCGGGTTACAAATTCAACATGCCTGATATTCTGGCGTCGCTTGGCCTTGAGGGACTTAAAAGGTTGGATGAAAGACACCGCCGGCGTGTTCATATCTGGAATCGCTATATCGACGGTTTATCCGGGCTTCCAGGGCTTGAGCTTCCAGGGGAGCCGGATTTGGGGACCAGGCACTCGAGACACCTGTTTGCGTGTCTTATTAATCCTGATGAAGCCGGTCTCGACAGGGATTCGATGGTCGATGC
>DAOVJF010000516.1 GCA_030673355.1 Planctomycetota bacterium
AGAATTGAGGGGGACACCTGCTTTTCGACGGGCGAAAAGAGGTGTCCCCGATCTCAGCTTGACGACGGGCGAAAAGAGGTGTCCCCGATCTCAGCTTGACGACGCCACGCGTCAGGATGCTTCGAGATTATGATTGGCAAAAAAATGGTGTCCCTGATCTCGAATCAATATTTAATTAACAGAATTGGTCTGAATGCCTTCCCCCGGGCTATTCAAAATGAATTTCATCTGAGTTGTCGTTGTTTTCCGACTCGCTTTCGGGTTTTTGGATTTTATCCGGTGCCCGCACAACTTCCCGTTCGAGAAACCTGTACTTGAACAATGTCCAGAATGCCTTCACGCCGTCTTTCCATGTGACCTTCTTCCCTTCCTCGACCGTCCTTGGATGGTAGGTGATCGGAACTTCCCTGATATTAATACCCCTGTTGAGAATACGCGCGGTGACCTCGGGACAGAATTCATACCCGTTGCATTTCAGAGGTAAAGATTTAAGGAGATCGGTCCTGAAAACCTTGTACGCGGTGGCTTCATCGGTAATTTTTGCCTTCCACCAGAACAAATTGACCGTTAACGCGAGCAGGAAATTTACTAATCTTGAAAAAAACGGAATTTGCCTGTAGTGCCAGAAATATCCCCTGTTACGGAATCGCGACCCGTAGACCACATCCGCGACACCCGACTTAAACGGGGCTATCAGCATGTGGTATTCCTTCGGGTCGAGTTCGAGGTCCGCGTCCTGGATAAGGACAACATCGCCGGTCGCATGGAGTATTCCCATGCGGATTGCGGCCCCTTTCCCGACATTAACCTCGCTTGACTGGACTTTTATCACCTGGTCGGTGTGCGCCGCCTTGTCCCTTACAATATCGATCGACGAATCACGGCTGCCGTCATCGACAACAATTACCTCCTTCGGGATATCGACAGCCAATACTTTTTCCAGAAGTTCACCGACAGTGGATTCTTCATTGTAAACGGGTATGATTACGGAAAGTTTCATAGTTGGAGCCAAGCGTATTCTATCATTCACAAACGGAATGGACAATTCAGTTAACAGCCAAATGCGGGAAGCTACCCGGTACATTCACAGGTTAATGTCTGGTATATTTATCCTCTCACGGAGGATTGTATGAGTTCGAATGAAATCCATGTCCTCACCAATATCGGCACCCTCCATACTTTCGAGGGCGGCCCCCGTCGAGGGAGTGACCTAAATAATACCGCGCCGGTCTCCCCTGGTGCGATCGCATGGACCGGCAACGGTAATATAGCACTGGTTGGAACTCCCGATGAAATTCGCGATGCCGTTAAGTTCAAGGAGGCGACATGGCATAACGCCGGAGGAAGGATCGTCACTCCGGGACTAATCGACAGCCACACTCATTCGGTTAATGCCGGGTCGCGCGCGAACGAATTTGTAATGCGCTGCCAGGGAATGGATTACATGGATATTCTCAAGTCCGGCGGGGGAATCCTTAATTCGACCGATGTAACCCGCGAATCATCGGCGGGCCGGCTTGTGGAAATCGGACGGGAATCGCTATCGAGGTCGTTATCATTTGGAGTAACCAGTATCGAAATTAAATCCGGATACGGCTTGGACACTGAGACAGAATTAAAAATGCTCCACGCGATTAAAGTTCTCTCCCGCACACAACCAATGCGCGTTAAATCGACATTTCTTGGTGCTCATGCGATACCCAGGGAATTTAAAAATGATCCGGATAAGTATGTCGATCTAGTCTGTAACGAAATGATCCCGAAGGTCGCGGCCGGTAAACTTGCTGATTTCTGCGATGTCTTTATCGAGGACGGCGTTTACTCAGTCGAGCAGGGGAAACGGATTCTGGAGGCTGGTAAGAAGCATGGAATGGACGCCAAGGTCCATTGCGATGAAATTGTCCCGCTTGGCGGTACTGTTATGTGTGTCGATCTCGGTGCTTTTTCAGTCGATCACCTGATAGCGATCACGGATGAGGGAATTGGTAGGCTTGCGGGGTCGGAAACTGTCGGGTGCCTTCTTCCGGGCACGAGCTATTTCCTGAAAAAACCCTTCGCGCCGTGCAGGAAAATGATAGACGCGGGATGCCTTCTCGCACTCGCCACTGATAACAATCCTGGATCTTCAAGGACCGAAAATCTCCAGTGGATTTTGAATGTTGCCTGCCTCTATTATGGATTGCTGCCGGAAGAAGCGTTCAGCATGGTGACAATCAACGCCGCGAAAGCGATTGGAATGGACGGGGAAATCGGATCGATCGAGATCGGGAAGTCGGCGGATTTCGTGATCTGGGACACGGACGACATTGCGGAAATTCCGTACCATCACGCCGTTAATCATGTAAAATCCGTTGCCATCGGGGGGCAATGGGTAATA
>DAOVJF010000163.1 GCA_030673355.1 Planctomycetota bacterium
TGCACACTTCCATGAAAAATCGACTGTCGGGCTTCTGGAGTCCGAGATCGGCGGAGAGTTCGGTCGATTTGAAATACTTCATCAGGCCGGTCCGGGCAAGTTTCTCTTTCATGTAGTCCGGCTGGTTCGCGGCGAGTGCGAGGATATAATTGTCGGCAAGCTTCCGGATTACTTCCTCGACACCGTCGGTTAAAGTCACTTCCTCATGCCTGGTAAATATTCTCTTAACCAGTTCCACACCGACTTTCCCGGCACGATCGCGGTCCGGCTGGAGATATTGCCAGATCACGCTTTTTAAAAATGACGGAGAATATGATTTTATCGCGCGTTCTCTCGCCTCATCGAATTCACCATCCGATATCTTTCTTCCAAGTTCATCAGACAACAACGAGATGGTCGTATCCCGCACGAAATCCATATCCCCAGAGTCATCGACAATCGGACCACCGACATCGAACAAAACCGCTATTATTGGTTGGCTTGATGACATTTGCAAGGGAGTATAACACCCTGCAGAGGTTGAGTAAAAGGCTCTGATTCGATTTATACCCGGCTTAACAAGTGCCGGCCATGCGCGAGGACTTAAACTGAATGAGAAATGGACATCTCATTGGGCTTGGAGAGGGGTTGTCTCAATCACAACGGGGAAAACTTCACTTATCCTCAGCACCGGTTCTCCGGACCCCCCGTAACCGACAAGGTAATATTCGGCATTGGAGATCCTGTGGTAGGTGTAATTACCCGACGGCATCCCGGCAAGGGTGTCCGACTGCTGGACATCCTGCCCCCTGAACGGGTTCGGGAAGCTGATATAGGCGAATCCTTCGGCCTCGCATTGCGGGACATTGAACGGCAGATCGAGATTCTGGAAATAATACTCGTTCAAAATCTGGGCTATCTGGAATGTATAGCGTGCAACCTGCTTGTCATCCTCTGAAAGCCCGGCAGTCTGGCGATACAGGAGGTCGTAATCGCCATTCGACGCCACATTTATTTCCCGTCGGATAACGTCGATAGTTCCGGCCACCTCGATATAGGCATACAGCATAACCCTGTTGGTATCAAAATATTCATACTTAATATCCCCGGGAGTCGGGGTAGTCACATTTCTTATCGGTTCCGATGTGTAAGGATTCAGTGGTTCGATCAGGACATGGTTGGTTTCTAAGAGCTCTGCGAACGATACTGGAAAACGCCCATTTTCACTGCGGAAACTCAGGATCGATGCGGAATAATTTATCAGCGCGGCGATTACCCAGTTTTCGTGACCCATTTCACCGCCAGCCCACTCGCCGCCAATCACCCAGGCGAAATACCTCGGCGCGTCGGGATAACTGAAAAACCTTGGATCTGTGGATAACCTGGTAGGAACCCGTTCAGTGGATCGAACAGGCGTATCGACCTGGAACCTTGAAAACCCGGCATCGCCGACCATATCGAAAGCGGCGATAATCCCTAAAATAAAATCAGCGCCCTTGATTTCCGACACCGCGTGCTGGACATCGAGCGGAACAACCGGTCCCAGGAACCCACGCACATTTTCATGCACGCTCTCGAATTTCCAGATATCATGAAGTGCCGATAATGCCGAGTTTATCGCGGTCTCCCGGCCAAGAAGCGGTGTGCCCGCTGAAAGCGACATCAGCAGTGTAGCATCCGCATAACCTGAGTCTTCACCGCCAAGTTCCTGGTAGGTAATCCTCACCGGGAATCCCTCCTCCCAGTCCTGGGATAACCCGGGGACCTGTGCTGTGAAGCAAAAGATCGCGGCACAAGTGAAAATGATAGATATTTTAAGGGATACAGCTTTCATAGATTTTCTGAGCCTGGTTTTCCAGTTCGCCGGATTTATCGAATTAAAACGACCGAGGAACCTCCTCGGCCGTTATCGTTATCAAATTTTCAAATCGATTCAACGGATGGGTGTATCACTTTCTTCATCCTGCCAGGTTGTGTGGATATACCCGTCATTTTCATCCCCGCCGGGCTGTCCCGCGGCTTCACGATACGCCATCTCAAGTTCATCGATAGCTTTCGCGTGTTGATCCGGATTACTATCGCTACCGCCGAGTACCATTGAATCACCGTTGTTGATAAGAATCAACGCACTCGAATTCGACTGGCCCATAGTCTGATCGGCCTGGCCGTCCATGCGGGTCACGATACCTGTTCCGACACCGAACGCAAGAACGCTCACCAGCACGAAACTGGTTGCCGCAAGCGCCCAGTTACGATGCGCCTGGAAAAATGGATGCGCGAGAATCCCCGATAATCCCCTTGCGGGAGCGACCTCTTCGAGTTTCCCGGCAAGTCTTTCAAAGAACCCGGCCGGCACTTCAACCGGATTCTCCTTTATATCGTTGATGAGGTCCTTCATCAGCGCATACGAATTCAGTTCCTCAAAACACTGGGGACAGTCGGCAAGATGCTCATCGAGTTCCAGGTTTTCCTCGGGGGTAATTTCGCCGTCGAGTCGTTTATGTA
This sequence comes from Planctomycetota bacterium, assembly GCA_030673355.1. Classification (GTDB taxonomy): domain Bacteria; phylum JAJVIF01; class JAJVIF01; order JAPKYR01; family JAPKYR01; genus JAPKYR01. The sequence goes on from DAOVJF010000163.1 coordinate 2,485, forward strand.
TCAGGTTTTGGTGGTAACTACAGCCTGACTTTTTCTTTTTATTCTTAAACATAATTATTTGTTCGCCTGCTCCATCGCGTATATTTGTCAGCCCTCCGTCCCTCTGTGTATTCAGCCGAAATGTACTTTCCCCTCCATCGGCCCCGACACCAGGATCTCCTTAAGTTTTCTCCGGGCATAATGGAGTCGGCTCTTTACGGTGCCGCGGCTGATTCCAAGCGTTTCCGATACTTCCTCGATCGAGTAACCCTCAATTTCGAAAAGTACAAGCACACTGCGCATTTTCGGGCTTATATATCCAAAAGCCTTCTGTACAACCGAACTCCTGTCGGATTGCATGAAAAGCTCGTCGGGATTCCTGCTGGGTTTTTCTTTCTCGACAAATACCTGCTCGCTGTCATCATGATAGAACGTGTTTTCCTTCTTTTTCTTCCTCAGGAAATTCTTAAACTGGTTTGCGGTGATCTGGAAGATCCATTCCTTGAACTTGCCCCGGTCTCTCAACTGGTGGAAGTACTTATAGGCTTTGAAATAAGATTCCTGGAGCAGGTCCTCGGCTTCAGGGCGGTTCCCCGTAAGACGCAGTGCAAAATTATAAAGCTCGGTGCGAATACTGTTCACCAGGTCCGTAAACAATTCCTGGCGTACTTTTGCCTGGTCTAACGACTTGTCGCCTTCAAAGGTTGCAGCACGATCCAACATTTTCTGGCCCTCACTCACACCGGGAGGGGGATGGGGTTCGGGAATCATCTCAAACTCCAGTTATCCTCCGGTCGGGTTTTTGTGTATATCAAGTTAGATGCGGTTACCCGCCCGGAGGTTCAAATTGGACGCATCAATTTGAAGCTTTACTATATAGATTATCGCATCAAACCGGGAATTTGGCAATATTTACATACGTATTCCTAAACCATCGCACCCGTTAATGCACTTGAAATTTACAGGATTTCCTTTATATTTATACTATGGAGGTTTTAGTGACAATAATAAAATTGCGGAGTCGTTGGGTACTCCAGACTGGTATCGTCTCGATACTGGTCCTGCTCGTCTGCGGTTGCTCCGGATCTGGGAAGCATAATAATCCAGTAACCCCTGCTGATCATGGCTCGGATCAAAATATCGGACTGTCGGAAGGGATTCCAAATCCTGGCAACCGATATACACTGGGTGTCTGGGATTTTCATGTCGATCCGGCAACCCAGACAGTCACTGGGTCTCAAAGACGTAACGCGGATATGCATCTCAATATTGTCAGGCTACTCGAAGAAGCTTGTACCGACTGCTTGACATTCAGCAATGCCGATTTTTCCACACCGGGGCTACTGAGCATTGACTTGACGATAAAGCATCCATTCTCGGATGAGCTAATATACACGGTATTTGATTTAAGGGGTATTTTTCTTACGGATGATTATACAGAACCAGGCATGGATTTCGCGTGGGGTGATAATTTACCGTTATTGATTAATTCAGACGGTTATTCCCTTCTATTCTGTGAAGAATTGTTCCCTTACAATCCTGATGAACCGGCAATGTTTAATTATTATCCGGGAAATTTCTCATTTGGCGGTGATCTTACATCCCGAATAAATCCTTATTTAGCGTATGGAAAAGATAATCCCCGCAGGATGTTTCTTCCCGGTACAGAGGAGACAAGGACTTTAAAAATTACATTACCCGGTATTCCATTCGATTTCGGCTATGCGGTAGACGCATGCTGGGATGTTCCTGATACTATTCCTGTTATTGATCCTGTGGATGATTTCCCCATTACCGCCAATTGCAATGAAGCATACAGACTCATTATCACAATTGGAGATGGTCTAACAACAGCTCCTGGAAGTAAAGCGATAATCGAGGTCGAAGTGTTCGATCATCAGGGGCATGAAACCATAAGGTATTCTGATTATGATGGTGTATCAATTCCCTCGTTCAGTGGCAGGTTAAGTCGACTTGAAGGCGGGGATATATGGTGGTCTTCACCCGCATTTGATACACCTCATTTTGAATTTTCTACCGCAACCGGCGAAGATAGTTTTTTATTTACTGCGATAATAGAACAAGAACTAAACACAACGATTGAGGAAGGTTTTTACCCACTTGATGTTTATGTTTCAGGTACGGATGAAGACCCAAATCTTGGGACTAGAGGAGCATCTCACGTAATTCAGGTGTTCATTGGTGATGTCAATGCTCTGCCGGTCGCGGAGGCGCTGGCGTATCCTGTCCCACAGGCAATTGGGAAACCTGTTCAGTTTCGCGATAACGGTTCATACGATCCTGATGGCGGTTCGATTGTAAAGTGGGAATGGGACTGGGACATGGACGGGACGTTCGATGACGAGGGCTATTTCGCGTTTCACTGGTTCGATACGCCCGGCACTCATTATGTAAACCTTCGTGTAACCGACAACGAGGGGTCGTCCCGAACGCTCTTTGAGCCTCTGGAAGTAACGATCAAGGAAGGTAAGGGCTGGGCACGCACGTGGGGGGGTAGTTATTCTGACTCTGCATGGAATGTAGCTGTGGATAACGAAGGGAATATTTATGTGGTGGGCTATTATACAGCAACCACAGATTTTGATCCAAGTCCGTTTCTCGAAGCAAGCAGGTATGACTATGGTGGGGATTCTGGATTTATCAGTAAATTTGGCAGAGATGGCCAATTCAAATGGGTACGAACAATGGGAGGACCTTACTATGCGGCACCTGCGACAATTATTATTGGTGACGATGGTAAACTTTACGCAGCGGGAAATTTTTGGCCTACGTTGACTTTTGAGGGAGATCCAACACAGACAAAATATGTTTCCGGATCAGGAGCCGATGTTTTCCTGTGCTCTTACGGTAAGGCAGGTGGGTTCCAGTGGGCGAAAACATGGGGAGGGGATGTAGAAGGGATTGGAGCTTCTCAAATCAGCCTGGACGGGACTGGAAATATCTACATTGGAGGGTCTTTTGACGGAACCATTGATTTCGATCCTGGTCCTGGGACCGAGTTCCATACAGCGCATATTGAACAAGATTGTTACCTCGAAAAACTAAGCCCGACGGGTGATTTTATCTGGGTAAGGACTTGGGGATCAGAGCCATATGACCAATATAAATTTGAAAACAGGTTAAGAGGGATCGCAATTGATTCCAGTGATGCTGTCTATTGTACTGGTCACTTTGAAGGGATTGTAGATTTTGATCCCGGCCCTGAAACTGATTTCCATACTGTGCCTGGCTTTCCCCCAGAACCTGATGAAGATGTCTTTCTGAGCAAGTTCACGAGTGATGGTGAATATCAGTGGGTGAGAACGTGGGGAGGCTCTATAAGGGATGTTGGATATGGGGTAGCTATAGATAGTAATGATAATATTAGTGCTATTGGTTATTTTATGGAGACTGTGGATTTCGATCCCGGTCCGGGAGTATTTGAACTAACTGCACCTAACTCAGGGGGGGGGTGGCCATATATGAGCAAGTTTAATACGGAAGGTGATTTCATGTGGGCTTTAACCTGGAATGCTACTGTGGAGTGGCATTATAATCGGTTATCTATCGCTCATGATGTCTGGGATAATATATTTATTACAGGGATGTTTGGTTGGACGCCTGATTTCGACCCGGGACCCGGGATTGAAGAAAGAACATCAAATGGTGGGTACGATTATTACCTAAGCAAATTCAATGCTGACGGTGAGTTTTTATGGGTAGGAACCTGGGGAGGACCAGAATCGGAACACAATGGGCTCGGGGTTGCTGTAGACTCACTTGGCTTCGCAAGTGTCGTAGGTGGATTTCATGGTACTGCTGATTTCGACCCAGGTCCAGGTGAAGACTTACATTCGGTATATGAATTTACCGTTGGAGGAGCCGGGGATACATTCCTGACCA
>DAOVJF010000497.1 GCA_030673355.1 Planctomycetota bacterium
AACACCGGATGACGGCTCCTCCGATACACCGGGGATGATTACGTTTGATGAAAGTGAAGACGCAAGCCTCTTTGTCGGCCACTACCGGATAAATCCGGGCGACACTGTCAGAATCGAGATCATCACCAGCCGTATCAACGCTTACAGCGCCATGGTCGACGATGAGGGTAACATCGCCCTGCCTGTTATCGGACGTGTGTCGGTGTTCGACCTGACTTCGACCGAAGCCCGGCAGGCGATCCAGGATATCGCCGACGAATATTACATCAATGCCTGGATTACGTTCCGTATCCTCACACTGGGGAAAGTTAAATTCTATATTTACGGCGACATTGACGAACCGGGCTTCTACACTGCAACCGGCGCGACAACATTCCTCGACCTCCTCCAGCGATTCGGACTCGGAAGCGAAGCCGACCACAGGAGAATTGTCCATGTCAGGGGTGAGAGAAGCACCGCCCTTCCCGAACCGACTGACTTGATTGGTGAATTTGAACAACCTGTTAATGAGTTGATTGACGATTCACTCGAACTTTTTGCTGAAAATAAAATCGATGAACTCGACCCGGGGGTTTCGATTGTTGACCCTCTTGTGTTCACACGCGAAGGTCAAATTGAAACAAGGAACTTCTATCTTGAATACGGTGATGTGATTTTTGTCCCCGATCCTGAAATAACCGTCGATCTCACCGGATTCAGGCGTCCCGGATTTTACGAGGTCCTGCCCGGGGAAACCTGGTCCGACCTTGTTACACTCGCGGGAGGTCCCGAATTCGATAGCAACCTCGCTAACCTGATCCTCGAACGAAGGGACACGAACGGTGAATTGTCCGAACTGTATTACAACCTGAACGTTCTCAGGCTGGACGACCTTGCCGCTATCCCGCTCTGTAACTTCGACAGCTTGAAGCTTCTGCCGTATGAAAAAAATGTATATGTCCTCGGGGAGGTCAATGAGGCCGGTGCCTATCCATACGTTCCCGGAAAAACACCCCTTGAATATTTGACCGATGCGGGTGGTCCCTCCGACAATGCCCATCTTCGTTTCGCCGCGCTTATACGCCCACCCTCCGACCAGTTCGTGCCAATCGAGGAAAGTGAAGTTATCCCCGTTGACCTGATAGAAACCATTCTCCACGGAACCCCGTCCGCGACTGTCGCAATAGAACCGGGCGACATTCTCTATGTTCCCGATCAGGGTGAAGGAATCTCAGTCGCAAACATATTCACCGGACTCAGTGTTCTCGTCAACGCATACCGGCTGTTTGACAACTGACACCCGCCCGCATAAGTTAATCCATTAAAAATCCGGTATAATTCGACCTCGACCGAGAGGTGATGCTTTAATGAAAAAAATCGCTGTTTTGGGGCTTGGATATATCGGGCTCCCGACCGCCAGCCTGTTCGCGACGCACGGCCACAAGGTTATCGGAATCGATATTGACGAGAAAATTATCGAGACCATCAACCGGGGTGATATCCATATCGAGGAACCGGGGCTTTATACCCTCGCGCGGGCAGCCGTTGGATCCGGAAACCTCACCGCTTCCCTCGAGCTCCAGGAGTCGGATGTTTACATAATCTGTGTGCCGACACCTGTCACGAGGGACAAGGCGGCCGATATGACCTGCGTTGAATCCGCCGTAAGTAAAATTCTCCCGCTCCTGAAAAAAGACGATCTTGTTATTCTCGAATCCACATCGCCTCCAGGTACATCGCGCGATCTTATCGCACCAATGTTAGCTGAAACTGCTCTTGTGGTCGGGGAGGAAATTCACCTCGCCCACTGTCCGGAGAGGGTTCTTCCGGGGAAAATCCTGAGGGAACTAATCGAAAACGCGCGCATAATCGGCGGCATTTCTCAAAAATCAGCGAAAATTACCGAGGAGTTATACCTTGGAATCGTTGAGGGTCCAATCTACCTGACCGACTGCACTACTGCCGAGATGTCGAAAATCATGGAGAACACCTACCGGGATGTTAACATCGCACTTGCAAATGAACTCGCGCATCTCTGCGAGGAATTGGGGATTTCCGCCTGGGATGTTGTCGAACTCGCGAATAAGCATCCCAGGGTGAACATCCATAAGCCGGGACCCGGTGTTGGCGGTCATTGCATTTCCGTAGACCCATGGTTCCTCGTCCATAGATTCCCCGAAACCACGGATATTATCCACCTTGCGCGACAGGTTAATGACGGTCAGCCCCGACGGGTTGTTGACCTCGTAATGACAATTCTGGATGGCGTTCACGATGCCCCCCGCGTGGCGTTGTTCGGGGTCAGTTACAAGGGAAATATCGACGATATCCGCGAATCCCCCGCCCTTGAAATAATCGAACATTTAAAGGACAAGGTCGATTTGAGGATATACGACCCGCACGTAAAAAACAGTATCGGTCACGAGATGTTCAGCCTCGATGAAGCAATCGCCGACGCTGACCTGATTCTTGTCGTAACCGACCATAACGATTTCCGGTTCCTTGCACCTGACGAACTCGGGAGACA
>DAOVJF010000052.1 GCA_030673355.1 Planctomycetota bacterium
CGAGCAAGCCGACCGGCTCCTGCCCTGGCCCGGACTTTCCGACGTAACGGCCAAAATCAGACTCTATGAAAATACTCATGGGATCGCTTCAACCGCATCGCTATGGCATACCTATACAGTGACTTTCAATCGCGGCCCGAACGCGTACGAATTCGTAATGTCGATCCCGGACACGGTTTATCATCGCGACTGGATCGACGAGTTCTGGGCATCGATTATTGATGTATCGATAGAAACCGGCCAGCGGCTGTTGGTAAAGTAAGTTAAGAGTAAATACAACGGCCGGATTAAGATATTATTAATGAAATTAAGATTTATTAAGGGTCCCTAACAAAATGGCTATGCGAACGGGGACACCTGCTTTTCGACGGGCGAAAAGAGGTGTCCCCGGTGAAAGATGGGAAAAAAACTTATTTTGTTAGAAGCTCTAAGGGATTAGAAGGAAAAAAATTATGCGCATAAATGTCAGGATAACGCTAGCGATAGTTCTAAGCATCGTAATCAATTCGATCGGATGCAGTCGCGAGCTTACTTCAATTAACGATGAACAACCGCGGCAACCGTTCAATGTGGGGCAAATCCCCGAGGTCGCGGGTAATTTATACCAGACGCCAGCCGAACCGGAAGACGCTGTTGGATCAACTGTCGAGCAGGAAATTATCGAGGATATTGTTGGTACTGAAACTGTGGAGGACCCTCAAGAAGCGGAACCTGTTATCGAGGTTGAGGAAGAAGAGGACCCGTATATAACCAATTCGATGAATGGAGGACGTCAGGCACTCCTGGCCAGAAATTATGCGCAGGCAGCAGAATATTTCCTGGGCGTCCTTGAACGGGATGGTAACCATACCGGGGCGCTTTATAATTTAAGCCTGACATTCCGCCATGCGGGCAATCCCGAACGCGCGATCGAATTTGCCGTGAAAGCGATTGAATCGGACCCCGACAGGCTGTACGTTCATCAGAACCTCGGCTATGCGTATGAGAGCAATGGAGATACAAATTCGGCGATCGAGGCGTTTGAGGAGGAATTGATCCGTCACCCCGATGAGCCGACACTGGCTGTTATTGCAGCGAAACTTGCATCCATCTACTATGACAGGGAACTGATTGAGGACGCGATAAACGTAGCAATCACGGCTGTAACACTTGATCCCGAAGTCACGACGTTCCATGTCCTGCTTGGCGATATCCAGTTTGAAAATTCGGCATATGAACAGGCAATCGCAGCTTACGAAGACGCAGCGGAACTTTCTCCCGATGTCGCGGAGATTGTTGTAAAAATTGGGGATGCACTCTGGGAACTCGGAAGAGCCGGGGAAGCACTTGAAAAATATAACGAGGCAATCGATCTTGATAACAGCATCCGGGATTTGATTCCTGTTGAAAGGCTTGAGGGTGAAGCTACTGAGCCGGAAATCCCAGTTGCCGAGCAGCCAATGTAGGTAAATTTTAAGAACGAAATAAAAATCCCGGTTTTTCGAGGCCGGGTTTTTTTATATATTCTCCAGGCGCCATAGAGGATCAATAAAAATCCATGGCAATTTACAATTTATACTTGACTATACATTTGTTACGTGATACAGTCCTATCCACAAAATAACATTTTCAGGGAGAAGAGAAAATGGCCAGCCCTATCGTACACTTTGAAATCTGTGTCAATGACATGAAAAAGGGGATCGAATTTTATAAAAATGTTTTAGGTTGGGACATCACAGAAGACTCGAATATGGGGGAATACGGAATTATCTCCACCGGAGCGGATCCCGGCGGGGGAATTATGCAAACCCAGGGCGAAATGAAGCCCTATGTAACTATTTATGCAAAGGTCGCTGATATTCCGGCGGTACTTTTAAAAGCCAGGGAAAATGGCGCTCACATTGTACAGGAGAAAAAATTGATTTCAGAGGAGCATGGGTATTACGGGATGTTCGCGGACCCGGACGGAACTGTAATTGGTGTCTGGAGCAAGGAGTAACGGGAAAATCAATCAAAAGCCCAGTCGAGTCCGATCCTGAAACCCGGCTCAAGCTCATGTAAATTTTCAATCGCGAGGTAAATCCCTGAAAGAAATGCCGACCGGTCGGTTGTATCATGGCGAATGGTCAACGTTTCCCCGTCGGAACCGAACAGGACCTCCTGGTGCGCGAGGAGTCCCTGCATCCTGACCGAGTGAATCGGGATGTTATGGGTAATCTTCCCCCGTGAGCGATCACCGGTATTTGGCGGCTGGTTCGGGACCCCTTTATCCCTGCTCGACGCTATCAATTTCGCCGTATGCAGGGCGGTTCCGGAAGGGGCATCGGCTTTCCGGTCATGATGCAGTTCGATTATCTCGACATTGGGGAAGATTTTCGACGCAATCTGCGCAAATTTCAGGAGGAGATTTATTCCCGGGGTGAAATTCGGCACGAGCACAATTCGCCTTGAATACCGCTCGGTAAGACCCCTGAAATTATCATGGTCTTCCGGACTGAATCCAGTCGCACCGATAATAACGTCCCATCCGCGTTCGAGGCAATCTGAAATATTGTCCCGGGTGCCATCGGCCAGTGAAAAGTCCAATGCAATATCGGCCAAGAGATCCATGGGCAGGTCCTTCACCGATTTAACAATTTCAGGACCCTGAACACCGGCATCCGCGACCGTTCCAACGTTCTCCCCTGCCCTGTCCGGGTCAACAGCGCCGGTCAACAGAACTTTTCCATCGGTTAAAAACCGGCTGGTAATCGTACGCCCCATCCTGCCGGAAGCCCCCAGCAGGACAATCCTGGGATGTTTCTCTAATTCAGCCATTTGCTTCTTCTCCAATGAAAAATACCCGGCACATGCTTCGGGGACAAGGCATTTTTCCCTTGATATGTAATGGTAAAGTCAGGTTTATCACTGGAGAAAAATGGCATGTCCCCGTAATTTACAATTTCAAGTAGAATTGGGCTAACTTGTATTAAATATCACTTTCATTGGATTTAGTATCTTTTTCATTTACTTTCGCTTTACTCGGGAACCAGCCTGGAAGGGACAGAATGATTTCGAACAACCGGCTCGCCTCGGACATCATCTGATCGCGGTTATTATGGTCAAGTTCACCGGGTTTCCAGACGATCGGTTCACCAAATGCAACCTGGATCTGACTGAATCCCGGTAAAAGTCTTCCCGGAGGCATGGCATCGTAACTTCCGGAAATACGCACCGGTAAGATAGGTGCGTTTGTCAGGGCGGCGAGGACTATTACTCCGGATCTTGGTTGCCCGGGTTTACCGGTGCGGGATCGTGTACCTTCAGGAAAGAAGGTAACCAGTTTTCCGCTGTTAAGAACTTCAACAGCATTTTCAAGCATCGCCTTGGCACCACCACCGCGCTTGATTGGTATCATTCCAATCGCATTGAGGTACCAGCTCAAGAAAAATTGGTCGAACAATTCAGCTTTGGCGATAAAATGCGATTTTCGCGGGAGTGCACTGCCGACTGCCGGTGGATCGAGGTGGCTGATATGATTGCACGCGCAGATCAATGGGCCGTCCATGGGCACATTTTCCAACCCGGTCACTTTCATTTTATTGAAAAGTAAAAGATGATTACGTAATAAAAACCTGCCTAACCAGTACAGGAAGCCAAATCGTTTTATTTCATCAAACATCACATGGATTGTAGCACAGCATTAAAAAAATTCTACAGGTAAATTCAGGAAGCCTGCCTCCTTCGAATATGGTTACGCCAAAGAGCCCAAATGACCACCAGGACAATCCCCTGTATAAGGAACAGGTATAGCCTGTAATCCAAGTCCCTTGTCCAGTCTCTGTTAACAAGCAGCCACTCCATATCGGAACCTTCCATGAGGATGAAGAGCTGGCTGAACGGATTGATATCGATCAGGATTTTTAACGGGTTAGCCCCTGATAATTGCGCTACCAGCCAGAATCCAAGGTGCAGGAGGATAAAACCTCCGATAACCGCCAGCCGCCGCGCGGGCCGTCCATGCCGATTTTGTTTACTCCGGCAAACCATGTCCATCAGGAGGTTTACCCAGAGGGCCGTGGCAATAATCTGGAAAAATGGAATTACATCCATAGGATTGAAAGGTTTCCCAAGGACCGGATTTACGATGAGGAAAACAGGCAATAGCGGAATTGCAGCCAGTGCTGCCAATATCCCAATGACAAGCATCCGGGCATCGGATTCATCCAGTGGATCGTAGGGTGTGGATTCGAAACCCGCATCTGAATCAGCGACAGGCTGAAGAATATCGGGGCCGACCAGCGGAATGATAATTGTGCCGATCAAAAAGCAGTATGTACCGATCAGCTTGATAACGAATTCGGGATGCTGGACAGAGCCGCTTATCGCGTACGGCCAGATCGAAGCTCCGAGCAGAATCACGAATAGGTAATGTAAAGCAAAGATTTTCCAGATTCCGATACGCTTGAGAACGCGAATGTAACGCCCGAGGAAAGGGTTCTCCGGCTTTTTGGGAATTATAGAACCGGATTTCAACGCGCGAATCGCGGAATCCGGAGGCCTTGGAGCTGTCGGGCGTCCTGGTGGCATACTCAGGGCTTAGTGTACATAGCCGGGAGGAGGTTTTTCAAGGCGGTGCAGCAAATACCTGGTTTCCAGATTTTTGATTCTCGCAACGATGGAATGAGAATGGTATAATAAATTTCCGGACGGAGACAAGGACACCCGGGCCAGGTTAAGGCCGGGGATTTTGTTTAGGAGTATGAATGTTCTATGACTGAAACAGTTCTTAAGTCTGAAAAACTGAAATCCCGTATGGCCTTACTTTGGAGAGGTATATTTCTTTTATGTGCAGCAGCGTTATTTCTGTCAATTTTCATAATTTCAGTTAAAATCAATCCCGCAAGAGCTGATGGAAACCGGGTAATCATGCTGGGATTCGATGGTATGGACTTTGGGCTTACCCGGAAGTACATGGACCAGGGCGAACTCCCGAACTTTTCCAGGCTGGAAGAAATGGGAATTATCTCACCACTCCTGAGTACTTTCCCTCCCGAATCACCAGTGGCCTGGTCGGCGATGATCACGGGTACTAACCCGGGTAAAACCGGAATTTACGATTTCCTCCGACGTAACCCTGAAACATATTACCCCGAACTGAATATGACCGACACGATCAAACCGATCGAATTCTTATTTGATACAATCCCGACCGGCCCTCCTGTCCTTGAGAACGCCCGTCAGGGCGATCCGTTATGGGTTTACGCGGCAAATAGTGGCGTCAACACTGTCGGAATAATGATGCCTATGAACATGCCGCCGGATGAGGCGCCCGGATCGTGGGTCCTGTCGGGTCTCGGTGTTCCGGACGCCGCCAAAACCATGGGAACCTATATTTTCTATGTGGACGACATAGAAGTTGCCAGGACGAGAACAGGCTCCACCGGCGGAACTGAAATGGGCGGCATGGTTCTTGAAGTCGAGCGGGAGGGTAATGAAGCGACAACAATTCTGCCAGGGCCGTTCGACCCGGTCCATCCCGGTTCCGGTGAAAAAATATCAGTCCCGGTAACAATGACAATCGACCCGGCAGGCGGCACTGTCGATTTCCGGCTTGAAAATCAAACACCTTTCAGGTTCATGACCTTTTTCGGCGGGCTGATTATCACACTGATCATTTGCCTGATTCTCTGGCCGATTATTGGAAGAAGGTTAAAAGGGGCTGGCGCGGGTTTTAGAATTTCATTTGTTATTTTCCTGATTGCAATTGCAATTCTTGGGTTGATTTCCCGTCCGACCGTTTCGATCGATTCACACCAATTAAGTGAAGGGCAATGGTCGGACTGGATTCCGGTCAAATTCCTGATTACCGACTGGGTTGGCATGGAGGGATTCTGCCGAGCATATTTAATCGAAGCGGATCCGGAGTTCCAGCTTTACGTTTCGCCGGTAAGCATCGATCCAAGAGGCACGATGGCAAATATTTCATATCCGGGAAGTTACGCAAAGGACCTTCTGAATGACTACGGGAATTTCAAGACGTACGGATGGGATAGCGAAACCTGGGCATTTAATGAAAACGTCATCACCGAGGAAATGTATCTTAATGACCTCTTAGAGAACTGGGACAACAAGGCTGAGATGGTATTCGACCAGATGGATCGTCGTGATGACTGGCAGTTATTCACAACCGTTTTCCAGGGAACAGACCATGTTTCCCACATGTTCTGGCGGTTAATCGACGAAACCCATCCCATGTATGATGCCGGACTGGCGGACCTGTATGGCGATTCAATCCTCTGTGTTTACCAGCGTGCCGATGATCTTGTGGGTCGTGTGCTTGATGAGATCATGCGGGAGGGCGATAATCTTATTGTTATGAGCGACCACGGTTTCCAGACCTGGCACAAGTCGGTTAATCTCAATAGATGGCTGGAAGATAATGGATACCTGGCAAGGAAGCGAAGTCTGCTCAGCAACATTATGCCTGAGGATGTAGGGGGACTTTTCGATCCAAACAATGAATTTTTTATGTGGGTTGACTGGTCCGATTCCCAGGCATACGCACTCGGGCTTGGCCAGATTTACATTAATCTCGAGGGTCGGGAATCAGAGGGAATTGTCACCGAAGCCGAGAGAAGCAATCTGATCGATGAAATAATCGCAGGGCTTCTGGAAATGGAAGATCCTGAAACCGGGGACCGCTTACTTGTCAACGCATATCGCGGAGACGACCTCTACCATGGGGATAATCTCGAATACGCACCGGATATTGTAGTCGGCTTCGCTCCAAAGTACCGTGTAAGCTGGCAGACAACGCTAGGCGTTTCGGCAGATCAGCTCGTGGAACCCAACATGAAAAAATGGTCCGGAGATCATTGCTCATTTGACCGCGCTGTCTGCCCTGGTATTCTTTTAAGCACGGTACCGATCACGGTCGACGATCCGGAACTTATAGACCTTACGCCGAGTATGCTAAGTCTTTTTGGAATTGATAAACCGGCAAGATGCGACGGTCGGGTAATTTTTTAAACAGGTAAATGCTGTTTTGAATAAATGTTTTATGTATACTCTTAATGGTTCCGGGCGGTTAGCTCAGCTGGTTAGAGCGCCTGCCTTACAAGCAGGAGGTCGTGGGTTCAACTCCCGCACTGCCCACCATGATTGAAATAAAGACCCTGCGGAACTTCCGGGGGCTTTTTCATAAAGAGACAGGTTAAACCAAATGTCTGACGAATTTAATGAAGAAATCGGAACACGGCAATCCGATCACAAGACGCCGGATCTACCCGGGATACCCCCGGAATCAGGCTGTGTAATCGGGCTGGGTATTGATATAGTCGCGAGGGAACGGGTAGAGAGAATGCTTGAGAACCACGGAGAGAGGTTCCTGAAAAGGTGCTTCACGAACGATGAAGCGGAATTCTCTATGACCAGGAAGGACCCGATACCCGATCTCGCCGCTCGTCTGGCCGCAAAGGAAGCGGGTTTCAAAGCAATAGGGGCAAGGAGGGGTATGGGTATCGGATGGAGAGAATTTGAAACGGTACTGGACAGTGAAGAGGTACCCACGATCAGGTTGCATGGAAAGGCAAAAGCCCGCGGGGAGTTGATCGGTGCCGGGAAAATCTGGTTGAGCCTGACACATGAGGACCTCTGGGCAGTAGCGGCTGTAGTTGTGACAAGGAAATCCCCATAATATGTTATATCCTGTCAAATTGAGATAATTTCTTTACGCGGTATCAAGCAGGCGATATGATTGTACAATTGAATCATGTTTTGTAACCCCGATGAATAGTGGAATAGAGCCAGTCCGGAAAATCAATTTTAATTAAACTCCATCCTGGAATGGATATTGCATTTAAACAATCATGGTATTGCAGTACAGTCCAAATTGTATTGCCGTGCCTGATAATCCGTATCAGGTTAATCCTGATAGGGCTGGTTATATGTATTGTTGTTAAATTCTGATTTATTCTGATATACTGTCTGCCTGGGTCAGGATGGCTAAAATGCCTGTCCACAAGTGCAGTCTGGCTTTTGTTTTTTAAAATTTTACGATCATTAATGATCAATACCTGTATAAATCCAGGTCCGGGATTTTTTATTCCCCGGCTAAGAAGATATATGCATTCACGATTTGCATTATACGGAGGAAATTTCAATGCACCAATTTACCATTCTAAAAAAGAATATCATTCTCGCAGGGTTTAGCCTGGTCCTATTTACGATACTTGGCCTGCCGGCAGCGGCAGCGCCAGTGGTTTCGGTCGTGTCGCCCGATATAGGCGTACAGGGAGCCGTTGGTTTACAAATAGATATTATGGGAGCGGGCTTCGAACTTGGCGGCGGCGGTGAACCACCCGTTGTGGTCTTTGGAACCGGAAGCGATGGGATAACGGTCATTGGTCCGGTCCTGTTCATTGACGAGTTCAATCTCACGTGTTTTATAGACATCGAAATCACAACGCCTCTCCAGTCTTACACGGTTTTCGTTGTCAACCAGAGCGATATGCAGCAGGGATTTCTTGTCGATGGATTTACCGTGCTGGAAGCGCCAACGATTGAAAGCATAAATCCCGGGCAGGGCTACACCGGTGATACAGGACTGGCAATCACAATCAACGGAACCCTCCTCGCGACGACCTACGATATCGATTTTGGATCCGGGATAACGCTCGATTCAATCGATAGTGTCAGTCCGGATATAATTGAATGTAAAATTTCAATAGATTGGCTGGCAACCCCGGGATTCAGGGACGTAACTATTTATACGGAATCAACAAGCGTAACCTTCCCAAACGGTTTTGAGGTTCTCGCGTACAATCCGCCAATGGTTACCGGTGTCCTGCCTGACTTTGGATGCCAGGGTGAAACCAACATCTGGCTAACAGTCAACGGATCGGGATTCATACCCGGTATTTCATTCGATTTTTCTCCCCCAGGCATTACTATCAACCAGGTAATTTACGGATCGAACTCCCTTGTTACTCTCAATATCGATATTGGGCCACTGGCGCCCATTGGATTATACGATCTGACATGTACAAATATCGATAACCAGTTCACCACCCATAATGACGCATTCGAGGTGCGGGATTGTTCACCTGTCGTGGAGAGTGCTTTTCCAACCCAGGGTAATCCCGGCGATACCGGCATTGAGGTCTCAATTTCAGGTTCATACCTTTTAGGTGCGACCGATGTAAGTTTCGGCGCAGACATAACAATCCAGAATTACACTCCGATCAATGAATACCAGATCGATGCCACAATCGATATCGACCCGCTGGCAATACCCGGTTTCAGGGATATATGGGTAACGACTAAATACGGACTCGGTATCCTTCCAAATGGGTTTGAGATTACTGACATCGTCAACCCACCGCAGATAACGAGTGTAAATCCCGATACAGGTTACCAGGACGATATCGCGCTACCGGTAACAATATTCGGGCAGAACCTTGAAAATGTTACAGCGGTGGATTTCGGACCCGGTATTTCGGTGACATTTCTCGGTGCATACACCGGTCAGGTCGATGTCTATCTGGATATCGATCTTGACGCGGTACCGGGCTTCAGGAATGTAACGGTTTCCGGCTCTACAGGCGATGATTCGCTAACAAATGGATTCGAAGTAATTTCCACAACCCCTTTAATTGAGTTTGTAGTCCCGGACCAGGGCCAGCAGGGATCAATCGATCTGCCTGTGACCTTAACGGGGCAAAATTTCGTTGATGTTAACAGCGTGGATTTCGGTGCGGGAATTACCGAGGCCATAATCGGCATTACCGATACAGCCATCGATGTTTTACTGAATATAGAATTGCTGGCCACACTTGGCCCTAGAAATGTCACCGTCACTAACATCAAGTTTCAGAGCGATGTTCTTTTGGGCGGTTTTACGGTCACCGAGGCGCCTGTCAGCCAGCCTCAGATTCTTGGATTAAACCCGAGCTTCGGCTACCAGTCCGACACCGGCCTTGGAGTAATAATAGCCGGTTCAGACTTCATGGACGGTGTTAATGTCAATTTCAACAGTACCGATATCACCGTTCAAACCGTATTCCTGATCGATGCAACAACTATTTCCGTCACTATCGACATCACCCCGGGAGCGGTACCGGGTTTGTGCAACGTCACGGTTGAAAATCCTGACGGGGGAGCGGACATACTTGTCGACGGTTTCGAGATTCGCGAACTCCCAATGATCGAATCCATCGACCCGACCCAGGCATACCAGGGCGATACGATCCCGTTCAGCGTTTACGGGACCGGTTTCCAGGCCGGCGCGACATTTTATGTCGAACCGGTCGCAAGCTACTTTGGCATTACATACCAGGTCGATTCAGCGACGCTTATAACAGGTACATTTGTAATCGATCCTCTCTGCCCGATAGGCCTGGTGAATATATTCGTTGAAAATCCCGATGGCAAAACGGCTGAGCTGCCCCTGGGATTCGAAGTCCTTGAGACCACTGTTC
>DAOVJF010000521.1 GCA_030673355.1 Planctomycetota bacterium
CTTCCAGCTATCGGATACCAAGTGCCGACTGCATCCTGCAGTTGACTTTTTCACGTGCCGTTAGCTTCCAGCTATCGGATAACATGATTTAGCCACAGGATGCCTTATCCGATGGGCTAACTTTGTCCAAAATCAGATTATCTTGGACAGCAGTGATAATTTAACGTTTAAAATTCGGCGGTACATCCTTGAGAGGATCGAACGGTTCACCAAGGGCTTCCTTCATCGTGCGTACCTGGTTTTCATCCAGTACGGCATCCATCGCCACCATGTCCTCCCAGGTGCCCATTAACGGGTAGTCCTTGCGGAGCGGATGTCCCTTGAAATCGTCATCAAGGAGAACCCTCCTTAGGTCGGGATGCCCTTCAAATTTAATTCCAAGTAGATCGAATACTTCCCTTTCCTGGAAATCCACCGACCGCCACAGCTGAATCAGTGAGTGAGTGGACGGGTTCTCGCGGTCTTCGATCACTACACATAACGCGATTCTCTCAAACTCAAGCCCCGGATCTTTGTACTCGGACCCAAGATGATGAAGATTATAGACAACCTCATACCGATCTACCTTGTCGATCCCCGTAACTGCGGTGCAGAAATTCATGGGTAATGTATCGTTGTTCTTCAGGAATTCAGCAACCTTTACAGCCTCCGATGGACCCACGAGTAGCGCCGGTTCATTGACCATACGGCCATCAAGGCTTTTCACACCTGGGAATTTTTCCTTAACCAGCGTAATAAGCCCTTCAACAGGCTGGCTCCATGATTTCCCGCCTTCAGGTTCGGGAGCCTCTTTTGGGGGAACCGGTGGTTTCGCTTTCTTACCCATAATCTATCCAGCATGCGTTACTGCAAGGGTTTCCTTATCGATTAGTGCCTGCAGTTTCATTATCCCGTCGAGAAGGGCTTCCGGCCTTGGTGGACAACCGGGAATATAAACGTCCACCGGTATTATCAGGTCCACACCGTTTACTACATTGTAAGTATTAATATATGGACCTCCGGAGATCGCGCACGATCCCATCGCGAGGACTTTCTTATGCGACGGCATCTGGTCGTAAAGAAGCCTGATTCTCCTGGTCATTTTATGGTTGATAGTTCCGCAGACGATCATAACATCGGCCTGGCGCGGACTCGCCCTGAAAGCCTCGCAGCCGAAACGGGAAATATCGAACCGTGCGGTGCCGGTCAGTATCATCTCGATCGCACAACAGGCGATCCCGAAAGTCAGGGGCCACAGGCTCGACCTTTTTGCCCAGTTGACTATCGCATCGCAGGTGGTCAATCCCACCCCAGGATTATATTCTCCGTCCAGTAATCCCATGATTTTTCTCTACTGCTTTCTTTCGTTCAGCCACGGTGGGGGATCGTCCGGAAGCTGAAATTCGGCCTGTTTGTAATTTACACCGTCCGGGATTTCCCCGGACCCGAATATTACTATCCCCCGGGCCTCGAACACATCCTTCCAGAATCCGGCCACTTTTTCCTGCGGAAATTCATAGCCTTCAACCGGCAGAATATTGTTTGATAATAATAAATTTTTAATTTCCCTGAACAGCTCACTCGAAGTATCGGTTACAGCCACCCATAATCCTCCGGGAACGTCCCGGCTAATCCCACTTGAGAAATCCTTTTCGCCACGCGTATGTCCATGCGATGGCAAGAAGGAAAATAAAAAATAGCATTTCGCCGAAAATCGCGAACCCGAAATTGTAGGCTTCGGGAGCACCATACAATTCGCCGGGCAAATAGCTGTATTTCGTTTTCATCGAAATAAATGCGGTTGCCCAGGGATAGAAAAACGCGATCTCCACATCGAACAGCAGGAACAGCAGGGCGAAATAGTAATAACGAAGATTAAATTTTATCCATGCCGGGCCAATCGGTGTTTCCGCGCACTCATACGTCAGGTACTTTCGCTCGGCCGGTTGCTTGGGCCTGACCAGCCAGGCAGCGCCAAGCCCGACACACGCAAAAACAATTGTGCCGAGTCCAAAAAATAAAACCCATGAATAATCCAGATATGCCGGCATAACACAACTCCGCTCCCGGTATTCGAGAGCTTACTTTAGCCTGTCGGCGGTAGTTTACAGGGGAGAGTGCTGAAAATCAACTCAAAATTAAAGTCGCATCGACCGTGTTAGACCAATCCTATTAATCAAATATTGATCCGTGATCGGGGACATCTCTTTTCGCCCGTCGAAAAGCAGGTCCTCAACAATTTTTACTTATCTAAAATAACGACTAAACGCGTGGCGTCGGCAAGCTGAGTGAGACATCTTCATCCCCCAAGCCTCTAAAATCTCCGTGTCGAACGTGCTTGCCGACGTACATCAATATTAGACCAATCCTATTAATC
>DAOVJF010000178.1 GCA_030673355.1 Planctomycetota bacterium
GATGATCCTTGACCGGGATAAGTCTCAAAAAACAACAATCCTTGGCCCCTTTATCGAGCCATGGACCCTGGCTGTTACAATCGGTGAATTGGTAGATAACAAATTAAGATGGAGAGAAATCGCGCCTGACAATACACCCAGAATGAAATGTCTGCAGTTGACACACATAAATAATCTGCTCGATTGGGCCAGACCGGATTTCAAAATTATCCGCGTACGACCCGATAACCTTTTCGATCCACCATCACGTGCTGAAATGCTTGAATTACTTAATCAATTCTTGGATAAAAGGGCATCCATTGGCGACATTTTCAAGATCGAAGGAGGATGGGCTGTATCAATCGCATCGCCGGGTGTAATCACTGACACCATGCCCGGTTTCACGATCCGGGATCTTACTAATGAGGAAATCGATGAACTTCCCGATGCGACACAATCCGGGAAACGGACTGTGTCGGTCTCGTCCCCACGAATCGACGCTGTGGCCGCAAAGGTCCTGAAACCAAGCCGCGAGAAAGTAAAAAAACATCTTGAATCGCGCGGAGTACTCCTGAATTACAAACCAGCGAGAAAACCGGGAATAGAACTGGTTCCCGGCGATATTGTCGCTGTCAGGGGAGGGGGCAGGTTCCGATTCAATGAAATTCTTGGCTCATCGAAAAAAGGCAGGATACAAGTTGAGGTCGAAATTCTGAATGGCCCATGATATAATGCCACTAAACAATTATTGGGTATAATCATGACCCTTTTTGATAAATCAGAACTGGTATCCGATTTAGAGAACGAGTCTCTCCCACTCGCCGCACGGCTTCGCCCACAGTCAATCTCTGAAATGGTCGGTCAGTCCAGGCTCATTTCAGAGAACGGTGCTATCGCGCGGATGGTCAGGACCAGGCACCTCCATTCATTCATACTCTGGGGACCCCCCGGCTGCGGAAAAACCACTCTCGCACGGGCACTCGCTAACGAACTCGATGTAAATTTCAGGGAATTCTCGGCTGTCACGAGTACGGTCAAGGATGTCCGCCAGGTTGTAAAGGACGCCAAAGAGGCAAAGAAGCTTACAGGAATCCAGACGATCCTGTTCATCGACGAGTTGCACCGGTTCAACAAGTTACAGCAGGACGCATTTCTTCCCCATATTGAAAACGCGATAATCATCCTCATTGGGGCTACAACTGAAAACCCGTACTTCTCGATCAACTCAGCCCTCAGAAGCAGGCTTACTGTCTACAAGCTTGAAACATTAACCACCGATGATCTGAAAATCCTCTCGGACCGTGTAATTGAGTTTTTTAACGATGGTGTAGAGAACGGGGATAAGTACAATCTTCACGATGACGTCAGGGATTCACTACTGATGCAGTCCGGGGGTGACGCCCGTACGCTGATCGGTACTCTTGAGGTCGCGAAAACCCTTCTGGATGAAGCGGGCAAAGATGAATGCAGGGAATTCACCCATGAAGTAATTGAAAACGCGATGCAGGCCGCGTACCGGGTCTATGACCGTACCGGCGACATGCATTACGACACGATCTCAGCTTATATAAAAAGCATGCGTGGAAGCGACCCGGACGCGGCGGTTTATTACCTGGCAAAAATGCTGGCGAGTGGTGAGGACCCGAAATTTATCGCAAGACGGCTTGTGATCCAGGCTGCGGAGGATGTCGGCAATGCCAATCCTATGGCGCTCGTGGTTGCGAATGCCGCAAGGGAAGCGGTTGAATTTATAGGTATGCCGGAAGCCCAGATTCCACTGGCACAGGCGACGATCTATGTAGCAACCAGCCCGAAATCGAACGCTGCAGTCAAGGCTATTTCATCGGCGATGAAGGATATCGAGGACGGGAAAAATTATCCGCCTCCATTGCATTTAAGGAACGCGCCTGTCCCTGAAATGAAAACGGTTCACGGTCATTCGGAAGGATACAAGTACGCCCATTCGCATCCTGGAGGAATTGTGGATTTACAGTACCTCCCCGATGAAATGGTCGGGAGTGAGTATTATCAACCGTCCGGGCATGGAAAGGAAAAAGCCATCAAAGAATGGCTTGAAAAATTTCGCGATATAAAAAACAGCGGCAACGATTGAATATTTTTTCACCCTAGCCTTTTCCTCTCACTACGGCTACAAGATACTCCGCAAGAGCTGCACGCTCAGGTTTAAATTCATATCCCACCGCATCAGAACCATCATCGACGGATGGTTTTGGCTTGATTCCAAGCGCGCCTTTAATTGCAAGATAGATATTTTTAAAAATTACACCGGCAAGTGAATAATTTTTCCCAACCACAAACTGGCCGTAAATTTCAATTCCCCATTTCTCTATAGGAAAATGATCCTCTAAAAGTTTACTGAATTCTCCCTTGGTAAATTCCTTCACATGAAACGGGTTCTTTTGCGATGAAACTCTTACCCCGCCATTTGGTGTGCTCAGAATAAAAATCCCGCCTTGTTTTATAACCCTTCCGGCTTCCTTAAGTAGATCCCCCGGATTTTCAATATGCTCGATTACCTCGAAACATACTCCGGCATCGAATTCATTTTCCGGGTATGAAAGCCTGGTTACATCCCCTGTCTTGAAATCCACTTTATCCGACGAATACAATTCGAGTGCGTTCACAACAGCTTCCTCGCTGAGATCCACCCCAACTACTGTTTCAGCGAAACCACCCATCAAATAAGAACCATATCCCTCACCGCAACCGATATCGATTACATTCATGCCTTCAATGAATTTTACAGCGAACTTGTAACGTGCGCGATGTTCGGCCACGAGATATGCCGGACTTTTATCGGGCACGACGCGCTCACCTGTGAAATCGAGGTCTGTCAAGTTTTCTCCTCCCTTGCTTTCCGGACCCCGTCCCTGAACCCTCGTGAAAACGATATCATCGCACTATACACACGGGGCCAGCTAACTATGAATTGTGGAAGTTCAACCGGCTCCTGCGTGGTTAATCTCCAGGCAATTAATATTGTCTTGATAAACGGCACGATAAAGCTCAAGCCGGGTTTTGTCAGGAAACTCCCCGGAAGATCGTAGAGCATCCTGGCTCGACCTGTACATTCCCCGAGACGGTGCTGGTGCCTGTAAATTTCATCAAGCGTTGTTTTATTGCGATGCCGGACAATCTGTTTCCGGTTGAAATGAAGCTCCTCGCCGGCTTTACTCATTCTATCGAACAGGAGCACATCCTCGTTACCGAACTGGTCCTCGAGAAAAGGCCCGAATTTTTCGAGTACACTCCTTCGAATTGCCACGTTAACGGTCGGCTGCACTCGCCTTTTGCCTTCGGGAGCATTACTGCCATATCCCGAAAATTCGCACCAGTGCGCGAGACGTGAATAACCCTCATCAGGATTTCCGTTCAACACAGGCCCGCCGACCGCACCGATACCGGGATTCCTTTCCAGGTAATCATGGATTGATTGCAGCCAGCCATCATCGGCCCATGCATCGGCATCAATGAAGCAGATCACATCACCCTCGGTATTCTTCACGCCATGATTACGAGCCTTTCCCGGGTATGCCTGTTCAGGCAGCTTGATGAGATTTACATCTATTTTCATTGCCTTTACCACATCAGGCGTGCTGTCGTCCGATGAATCTACGACAGTAATATCAAAATTACCGCTAAACCGATTCCTATTTTCCCGGACCGATTCAATCGTCCGGGCTATCGTCTCGCTCGCGCGGTAACTTGGTATGATGACATTCAGGTACACAGTTTTATTTTAAGAATTCCTCAAGTTGATCTGCAATTTTTACTTGAGCATTTACGTCTCCGAATTTCCGTGCATTTTCACCCATCGACATTCGCTTTTCAGGATCGGTAACAAGTAACTCAATTTTATCCGCGAGGTTTAAAGGTTCTAATTTTTTTTCCTCTAAACAAAAAGCCGCGCCGGATTTCTCCCATTGCCTTGCATTGATGACCTGGTGATTTTCCGATGATTCAGGATAGGGAATAATAATCGCCGGAAGCCCCCTGCATGCTATTTCCGAAAGTGTCGATGCCCCGGCCCTTGAGATTACTATATCCGATGCGGCCAGATATTCCGGGAGGTTACCCATGAATTCGATAACCTCGTACGATGAACCGGGCAGCACGTGCCTGTCGATTTTAACATTATCGAGTTTACCCCCTCCGCACTGGTGAATGGTTTTAAAATCGACAGGCACACCTTTACCCACTAATATTTTAATTGAGTCGGGCAATACACTGTTAATTCCCCGTGCTCCCTGGCTGCCGCCTGTCGCGAGGATAAGAAGCATGTCATCAGCTATTCCCAGCCTGTTTCTTGCATCCTTTCGATCCGTTTTTACAACATCCCGACGTGCCGGAGCACCGGTCGTAACTGTCCGGTTCGCAGGAAAAAATTTCTCCGCCTGTTCATACGCTGTGAAAATTATTTTCGCGTGTTTACCAAGATATCGATTGGTCAATCCGGGATACGCGTTCGGCTCGATTATCACAAGTGGGGTACGGGTCATCCATGATGCAAGTCCAAGCGCGCCCGCGGCAAATCCACCTGTCGTCAGCACAAAATCAGGTTTGAGCTTGCGTACAATGCCGATCGACCGAAATATCGAAACTGCAAGGAACCATAGAGTCCTGATATTGTAAAAAATATTTCCAAAACTTATTTTTCTTCGAATTTCTGTCTGCCTTAATCCGATAAAATCGATCCCTCTCGACGGGATCAAACGGGATTCCATACGGTGACTGCTCCCGAGCCATGTTACTTTAAGGTCGGGATGGCGTTGGGTTAAAACTTCCAGAACCGAGAGGGCAGGGAATATGTGCCCGCCGGTGCCACCGGCTGCGATAAGCAGTCTCTTTGAACCCTCCTTTGGGTTGCTCATGTCAGAAGGTTAGCATGTATGGGCATGTTATTAAAAGTGTTTAGATATCTGGGACTTGGAGTGAAGCAGTATTTTTGCTAAACTGAGAGATTGCATTGTTAATGTACTTTAATTTTGTTAAGGTCTTTTATGAGCTCGAAATATATTAAAGTCGATTCATACTATGCCATGATGGTAACTGTCGGATCAATCGATGAAGGAAAAGATCTGGCACGTGTCGTTGTCACCGAAAAACTTGCTGCCTGTGTAAATGTAATACCCGGAATTACATCCATCTATGAATGGGACGGCAAGGTTGAAGAATCATCTGAAGCTTTACTCATCATCAAATCCAAAAAAGAATACCTTGAACGGCTCTCTCTACTGATCCTTGAAAAGCATTCATACGATGTGCCCGAAATAATCACAATTGAATTATCAGGAAGTCACTCTGAATACATTGCCTGGATAGATTCAGTGCTCGGTAAAAATACACACGGGGAAGATGGAAAATGAAAACCATTACGTGCCGAATCCTCACAATTATCATTTCAATAATCCTGCTTATCCAACTGATCGGATGCCAGAAGTCTGCTGTCGACACCAGCGGTATCGATCGGTTTAACCACGGGATCGCCTACCTCGAACAGGGTGAATACAAAAACGCCATAACGGAACTCGAAGCTGCGCTTCGTGCAGACCCCACAAATTTCGAGGCCCTGAAAAATCTTGCCGGGGCATATGCGTTCGATGGCGATTGGACGACGGCCAGGGATAAATACATCGAAGCAAGGGAGATGCGTCCGAATGACCCGTCAAATTACGTAAACCTGGCGACTGTTTTCATGAATCTCCAGGAATTCAGTCTCGCATGGGACAACATCGAAATCGCGAGGAACACCGATCCAAATTACCCATTGCTCCATTATGTAGCGGGAGAGCTGTTCAGGATTCAGGGTTACGAGGACGATGCTGTGGCCGCGTTCACTGAGTATATCTCGCTTGAACCGGACACAAGGCCCGCAGGCGATGCACGTGAGATTATAGAGCTTCTAAGGCCCGGTCAATATGAAGCCGATGAAGATACTGAAGATGAAACCGCCGAAGTTGAGGATGAAGAAATCGATGAACCGGAACCGGAAATAATAGAAGAAGAGCCCGAGGACAATGAGGATGATGAGATAGATGAGGAA
>DAOVJF010000354.1 GCA_030673355.1 Planctomycetota bacterium
GGCCTTGAGAGTGATAACCAAGGGTGGGATTGTTGTTCTTGCGGGAATTCACATGAGCGACATCCCTCCATTTCCATACAAAATCATCTGGGGTGAACGTTCGATAAAATCGGTGGCTAATTTAACCCGGCAGGATGGTGAGGAGTTTCTGAAGATCGCGCCTGAGGTACCGGTGAAGTCGCTCGTTAACCCATATCCGCTTGAGAAAGTCAACGAAGCTCTCGATGACCTTCG
Source organism: Planctomycetota bacterium (assembly GCA_030673355.1). Lineage (GTDB taxonomy): Bacteria > JAJVIF01 > JAJVIF01 > JAPKYR01 > JAPKYR01 > JAPKYR01. Next base: position 235 of record DAOVJF010000354.1, read on the forward strand.
TAATGGAAGATTCAACGGTGCCGCGGTGATTGTTGTCGATGAGAAATAAAAAAAACCCACCGGGAATGGTGGGCTTCAGAATCTCTAATTTTCTTAATAATATTCTCAATCGTTTCCGAAAAACATTCGTTTTAACGGCTCATCTAAAGTCAATTCAACTTCAGGCAATACATCGTTTTCGTGCGCGAAATTGAGAATAGTCTCGACTTGATTCTTACCATCAACGCGGGAGAGCTTTGCGGATTCGTAAATAGCACGCCTGAGTTCTTCGATCCCTTCGTCCGTAAGTCCGCCCTGAATTGCGAGCCGTGCCCTTGTCAGGCACGCATTTATACTGAAAGGTTTCTTCAGCATTTTTAGAACCCTTCTCTCAATCCTGGTTATACATCATGCGCCGTCTTTCTCTTCAGCCTCAACTTCATCATCTTCATCCTTATCATCGTCATCGACTTCACCGTTGTCGTCGTCACCATTATCATCTTCAACATCAGCAACATGATTGTCCGCGTCAGCATCGGTATCAGTCACATCGGTATCAGTATCGGTGTCGGTCACTTCGGTATCAGTATCGGTGTCTTCAGGTGCGGGTGCACATCCTGTTACCGGGCCGATAAGGAGAAGAACCAGAAGTCCCAGGGCGAGGAAAGTAAAGATTCGGCTGGGCACAGATAGCATTTTGGGTATCACGTGGAGCCTCCAAACTTTTGTAGTTCGCACAAGGCTGTGCGACCGCCGTATAAGGTAGCTTGAATTATCCGTTAAATCAAGTCTCTGCTTTGATTCCGGCTTCCTCGCGCAGGATATCCGCCTTGTCGGTCTTCTCCCATGGAAGGTCGAGGTCAGGACGTCCAAAATGGCCATATGCCGCTATCTGCCTGTAAATGGGCCTTCTGAGGTCGAGGGTTTCGATGATGGCCGCGGGACGGAAATCGAAATGCCTGTTGATCAGCTCAAGGATTTTATCGTCCGAGAGCTGACCGGTTCCGAATGTATCAACATAGATGCTCAGCGGCTTGGCCTTACCGATCGCGTAAGCAAGCTGGATCTCACAATCGGTCGCCAGCCCCGCCGCGACGATATTTTTGGCCGCCCATCGTGCCGCATACGCTGCCGATCGATCTACCTTCGTGCAGTCCTTGCCGCTGAATGCCCCGCCACCGTGGCGAGCATAGCCACCGTAGGTATCCACAATAATTTTCCGGCCCGTTAAACCGGAGTCACCGACAGGACCTCCTATAACAAACCGTCCCGATGGATTGGTGAAAATCTCAAAATCGTTTGAGAATTTTTCGGGAATAACCGGCTTGATGACCTCGGCGATCAGACCCTCCCTGATCTGCTCGTTGGATACATCGGGAGAATGCTGCGTGCTGAGGAGAATTGAATGAACCCTGGCGGGTTTCCTGTCAATGTATTCCACGCAGACCTGGCTCTTCCCGTCGGGACGTATCCATGGCAGGATGCCGTTTTTGAATACTTCCGCCATCCTCCTGGCAAGCCCATGCGCAAGGGATATTGGAAGAGGCATGAGCTCGGGAGTTTCGTTACAGGCATAGCCGAACATAAGTCCCTGGTCTCCAGCCCCGAGAAGTTCATATGGATCGGCCTGGGAACTATCTCGCACCTCAAGGGCAGTGGATACACCGCCATTGATGTCCGGAGATTGTTTGTCGAGTGCAATCAGAACACCGCATGTGTTCCCATCAAAGCCGTACTCAGGATTGTCGTAACCAATGTCTTTGATTGTATTACGGATAACCTGGCGGTAATCGAATTCCGCCCTGGTCGTAATTTCTCCCATCACAAGAATAAAACCGGTACTCGTCGCGCATTCACATGCCACCCGGCTGAATGGATCCTGTGCGACGCAGGCATCCAGTATTGCATCCGATACGTTGTCGCATAATTTATCGGGATGGCCGGCAGTGACTGACTCGGATGAAAAATAAAAATTATTTGGACTCACTTACTTGTCCTCCGCTTCTGAAATTACTCAACCCCTGTCCCGGGGTCAGGCACAATAATACCCGCGCAACGGTATGGCGGGCCCGTGCCTCTTTACTTATCTTTCCGAAGCCTCCACCTGACTTCGGCTGGATTTGGCACCTTACCCATCTATCGATGTCAGGTTGCCGGGCGTTGTAGGGCCATTCCCTAGGCCGCTCTTGATAAGCAAAGTAGTTGCTGACAGGAATATTAAATGATGGTTAACCTTTTGTCAATTTATCCTGATAAATTCCTTAATCTACAAATGAGATTGAATCTTAGTTAGATTCATTTAAAATGATTATTATGGTTACGAAATTGTTAATATTCATATTTTTAATGCTATACTCTATGTGAACTTAAGTATACAAGTGGGGAAAGAAAATTAAGTACAAGATCATTCGGCAAAAGTTACCGGGATTATTCCTGGAATGTAGTCGCATAAATTCGCAAGGAGATATCAAATGCCTAGATCATTACTTCTCAGCTTTATAATCTTTGTGCTGGTGATTTCTGTTGGTTGTTCGGGGAAATCAAGCAGTCCGGTCACTCCCGAAACCGGCGACACCGATCTCGAATTGACCGGTCAGGAATCATTTACTACCGAGAATTCTGATCCGGGACATTCCCTGCTTGGATACGGTGAATTTGTTTTCGACCCGGATACCGGGACACTGGAAATTGTCCCCATGCGGTCATCCGAGTTACATATCAACATTGTTAAGATGGTCGAAAAAATATCATTCGGACTGTCCATTGTACCCCCGGTAACGTTCACGGATGGCATCCTGGATGTCAATCTTGCCATCCAGCATCCACTGACCGATATGGATCAATTTTCAGTGTTTGATCTGAAAATGGTCATAATATCGGAAGGATCCATGACTGGTTACAGCGATCCGGATATTAAAGTTGCCGGCCCGAGTGAAACACGTCTTGAAAATGCGGATGGCATGACCAGGTACTGGAACGCCGCTGAATTCTCTAATACCGGTTTCTGGGGCTATTATCCCGGCAACATTGGTGCAACTCTGGAACCCGGGAATCCCGCGATAATTAACGGCTATAAACTATTCGCGGACGGATTCGACATGGATGCTCCCATCGCGGATCTGGATCCCGCTACCCGGGCGTTAACAGTCGCGGGTAATCTCAACGCAAGGAACTTCCAGATCTCATTTGGCACCGGTTTCACTTTTAACTATGCGATAGATGCAAGCTGGGACGTGTCCGATCCGAATCCACCGGAAAATCTGCCGGGTGATTTCCCCCCAACGGCAAACCAGCCCGAACCCTGGAGGATCGAAGTCACGGAAATCAATAATACACTCTGGTATGTAGAACCTGATTATGGTGGAAGTGTAAAATACGGTATCACCATTCACGACTGGCAGGGAATCGACGACTTTGGGACCGTCACGATCGACTGTCCTGGAATCTTTACAATGACATCAGATGTGCCGGTTTCGTCGAATGAATTCGCTTCCACTTATCACCTTGATGTTATCGAGCCAGATCTTACTTCCAGTGAATCGATCGAGGTTCTTGTATCGATCGGGGTCTCAGGTGATTACGATTCAGTCCTTACCGGCGTTGATAAACCACTTGCGGCTTATCA
>DAOVJF010000527.1 GCA_030673355.1 Planctomycetota bacterium
AACCCCTCCAGCTTCTGACAGCTATGAAATTACGGCCATCGCTCCTAGATGAATGTTCGCATGAAGAGATCGCGATCATGGCGGCCAGCCACTCGGGCGAGGCTAAGCATATCGAAACCATCAACGGATTGCTTACAAGGTACGATTTAAAAGAGGATTCCCTCCTGTGCGGTACACATCCGCCTTTCCTTCAGAAAGCAAACTGGGAACTCGGACGAAAAAATATCGAAACAGGGCCTGTTTATCACAATTGTTCAGGTAAACATATCGGGATGCTTCTTGCCTCGAGGGAAATGGGATGGACTTTCGATGGCTATAACCGGATTGACCATCCGATCCAGGTCGCGAACAGGGTAACGATGGCGCGATATGCCGGTGTCGAACCGGATGATCTGGAATTCGGCTCCGACGGGTGCGGCGTACCGACATGGTGGCTGAGTTTGCAGGAAATCGCCTCTGCATCCGCGAGATTCGGCGATCCCGGTTTCGGTGAGGACGATTTCGAAATCAAATTCAAAAATAAGATTTTCGAGTCTTACCATAAAGCGTCATGGTGGACAGCGGGCACGAACAGGTTCGGTGATCCGTTCAACCGTGAATCCGATGGAAAATGGCTTGGCAAAATCGGGGGGGAAGCGGTGTTCGGTGTCAGTTTCAAAGACAGGTCGATCGGTATCGGGATAAAAGTGCTCGATGGCAACAATCGCGTACTTGGCCCGGCACTCCTTTACGCGATGGAACAGTGGGACCTGATCACCGACGATCAATTATCAAGATTAAGCGACTGGACACAGGTAATAAGAAAAAACGCCCCCGGTTGGGACATTGGTTTTGTAAAAGTAGTGGAGGGTTGAAAATATAGGTTTTTTAGCGAAATTACCTATTCCTTTATCCCGATTATTCGATTATAATTAGGGTAATTAATCCATTCATTTCATGCCTTCCTGAAACTCGATTCTTATTAACTCTTTATGATCGAACCACTTTGGCAGGGAGCTGAAAAAATGAGATGCATCCAGATAGGTTTAGTAATCTTATTATTTCTACTGCAGGGTTGCGGTAGTAAGTCAAACCCGGTTACTACTCCAACGAGTCCACCAGATACCCCATCCCATCTTACCGATTCACAAACAACGGCCCCCACAAACCGCTATATGTGGGGCATCTGGGATGTTCGAATCTTGGAGGATCGCGAGACTGTCGAGATTATCCCCGACCGGAATTCCACGATGCATTTCAACACTGTCAGGCTGATGGAGGAAGTTCCGTGCACGACCTGTATTACAATTATTATCAAACAGCTTATCCCCCCTGATGTCCTATCCGTTGATTTCAGGCTCGTACACCCTTTTCCTGCACCCATGAACCTTAGCGCTTTCGATTTAAGGGGAATCATCATCAACGGTGCAGATTATAAGTTCCCGGCAAACAGTCGCACTGCCGGTATGGGCCATGACAAACTGGTACTTCTCGATCCGGACGGTTACACATCGCTATTCAACCCAACAGAATTCCCCGAAGATTCAGGCATGCCTCCGATTTTGAGATATTATCCAGGCAAACTCAGGATGGACGGCGATCTTTCGTCAACGCTGAATCCATATATCGCATACTTCCGGGACCTTCCAAGGCGTGTGTTTTATGTCGCGTCGGCGGAAACCAGGAATATCCAGGTTCGTCTTCCGGACGGACCGATCGAGTTTGGCTATGCTGTCGATTTAAGCTGGATGCCGGTAGAAAATGTTGTCGATCCGCTTGTCGATTTCCCGCCCGAGGCCAATTGTGTTGAGGCTTACAGGATCGACCTTCCTGATTACTTTCAGGTTTCCGCCGGTGGGATGTCAGAAATCACGGTGGAGATTTTCGATCACCAGGGGATTGATACTATCTCGTCGGTGACTGTCGAAGCGCCTGAAATTTTTTCGGGAGAAATTCTGTTTGATTTTATTGAATTGACCGGTGTTGAGAGCTGCACATATTCCGGCGAGATCACGAATGAGCTTGGTGCGGATCCAGGAAATTATCCGCTGCTTATCAGGGTGACCGATAAATTTCTGGATGATATCAACGGCCAGGTCGACGCGTGGCACATCAGTGAAATGACTGTGGTTGAATATGAAGGACCAAACAGCGGCTGGGCACGTACATGGGGCGGAACGGATTATGATTATGGCTGGGGAGTTGCCACTGACGATTCGGGGAATGTTTACGTTACAGGTAATTTCGAGGACACAGCCGATTTCGACCCCGACGGCGGTGATCCGCACACCTCGAATGGTCTGAGTGATATCTTCCTGAGCAAGTT
>DAOVJF010000466.1 GCA_030673355.1 Planctomycetota bacterium
GGCCGGGGCGGTGGATTTGATGCCAATGCCGCAGAGCCTTCAATCGATTCCCGGTTGATGAGTGGTGAATTATCCGACATGGAAGAAGAGGGAATTGTCGACCTTCATGAGAGCCTGGAAGGCGCTGTCGAATATGCCGGCGATAAGACTTTCTACATGAACGCCGATGGATACTGGGTCGACAGCATTTACGATGAGGAAACGATGGATGATCCAATCCTTATCGAGTACCTGTCGGATGAGTATTTCGATCTGATACTGGATGAACCGGATATCGCGGAGTACCTCGCGGTCGGGGAGTACCTGATTGTGGTGTTTGAGGACACCGTCTACCAGATCGACCCGGAAGAAGAACTGGAAGTAGAATAGAAAGAAGAATTGGAAGTTGAATAGAAAGAAGAATAGAATTTTTATTAATCAACGTGTATAAATCAAACTAATTAAGACATTCTTGCTAATTAAGACATTCTTGCGACCCCACCGTTTATCGGTGGGGTTTTTTTTCATAACAACCGCTCCAAACGCGTGGCGTCGACACGCTGAGTTCGTCTGCTAATATAGGGGACATCTCTTTTCCCCCGCTTCCATCGGTGTACTATAGGGGACACGTGCTTTTTTCCCTAATCACCACTTATCATGATTCAACTGTGTAACTGGAGAAAAAAGACATGTCCCCGGGGTCGTCACTGAAAGGAGATCGTCACTGAAAGGAGATCGTCACTGAAAGGGGGTCGTCACTGAAAGGGGATCGTCACTGAAAGGAGATCGTCACTGAAAGGGGGTCGTCACTGAAAGGGGATCGTCACTGTAAGGGGATCGTCACTGTAAGGGGACATCTCTTTTCGCCCGTCGAAAAGCAGGTGTCCCCGATCTTCAAAAATTCCTGAATCATTCCCCAATGTAAGTGTATGACGTACATCCATTCTAAATATGTCTAATCAAGTTTTTTCAGAGAATCACATGCAGACCGCTATCGGATGCAAGGTATATAATCCCGCCATCATTGGCGATTCCGTGGCAGTTAGCCATCTCGAGATGGCCGACTAACTCCTGGTCGTCCGGAACGCTGACATCGTAAACGAATAAGCCGAAATCCTGGGTGAGGATGATGACGTAATCATCATACACAAGGGATTCAGCGAAATTACCAAGCTGTGTATTATTGTTATATACAAAGGTTGGGTAAACCGGATCCAGGCTAAGATCGTATGTGCGCGTCCAGCCGACAAAATTGATTGGATGGATAAGGCCATTCCCGATACAGACGCCCCGGGTTGAAGCGGAAGAGGAAAAATCATTTTGCCATATCGGGTCGCCGGGATCGGTTATATCGTATACCCTGATGCCATCAAAATGCTGTGCGAAATAAAGGTAGCTGCCTTCTGTAACCATTTCACCCTTAGCACCTACCATCTGCTCGAAATAACCGTTGTAGGTCGGGTTGTATGGATCGGCAATACCCAGTACATGCAATTTGTCGGGGTTGGATTCACTGACATAGAGCCAGTCGCCATTTACGAGCAGGGTGACCGGATCAATATCCTCATCGATATACGTTGACAGGGGACTGCCGACATCGGAAAAATCTACAATCGTCAGATCGGTAGAACTTCCCACAAAAGCAAAATTGCCCTGCAAATCGATTTCCCGGTAGCCTGAATTGCCCGACCAGAAGCCGGCTTCAACCGGATTCATGGGATCGGTGCGGTCATATGCCCTTACACCGGACAGTAGTTCCGCTGTCACGAGCAGATCGCCATCGAAGGCTACATCATACGATGGGTACGGAATGGTCTTATAGATGATAGGATCTGTCGGAATGCCGCCGATGTCCGGGACGACACTTAACATCACAATATTTTCATCTTCATTACCGACCTGGTCCTCTGCGCGGATGACAAAGTACCAATCCTTTTCCCACATCAGTTGGGTGACTGTATATTGAAACTCATAAACGGAGCCCGGATCAACCTCGGCGTCCAAAATTGCCGAAGCTGTCCCGAAATCGAAGGGAAGTGTGTCAGTGTAGTAGATGTTATATTTGACCGGAGGCGTATGTTCATCAATTGCAGAATTGAATTCCAGGATTCCCGAACCCGGACCGGGGTTTGCGGACTGTACTCCGACTGTCGACACCCAGACCGGGGGATCGGTATCTGTACCGATAGTGACAACATCGCTTGAGATTGGAAACTGGTCATATGCCACAGCGGTACCCGCCGAAACAGTAATGTCCTTGTACTTATCCAGGATTAACCGGATCGTGGTATTGTCCGGGGAATTTGAGATATCCGCGGTAACAAATATCGTCCACGGTTCCTGCCATGTAAAGTGTTTATTAAGGCCTTTGAAAAAGGCAGCGTTGATCCCGGGAGGAATTTCATTAGCGATGAGCAGATCGCCGGGACCAAATTCCCCGTTTGCATTTGTGTCCTCATATAAATTTATACGTGTCAGGTTCGTATTGTTGACCGTTCCCGCCTTCATGATTCTCAATTCCGAAATTATCGTTGAGTGTCCGACAGAGAAGTCGAGTTTCAGGAACGGCAAATTATCCCCCTGCTGGTGAATGAAGGGGAACGCAATGCTCTCTCCGGTTACAGTCAGATCATTAACCGCGTTGTTTATTAAAAGCCCATAGGTTGTTGAATTGCCGGCTCCCGCGGATGTAACCCGTATGTAATACGGTTCTCCCTGGTTGACGCCTAAATCGAGGAGTTCGAAACTGTTATTTGCATTATTCTCCGTTGCCTTTTCAGCAATTGGAATGGTCCCATTTGGGGAATCATATACCGCTATGTCCAGATCTTCACC
>DAOVJF010000593.1 GCA_030673355.1 Planctomycetota bacterium
GAAATGGGCGGCACAGGGGATCAACTGCACATGATCAATTCACTACGGGAGCATTTTTCGTAAAATAGTAGAACTCTGTTACAGTACCGCGCACGTTAGTAAGCGGCCTGCCATGATCAATTCACCCATGTATACCCCTCACTCACGTTCGCGGCTCCGATACATGGATTCTCTCCATCGTTTGCCGGGTTGGATTAATTCCTTTTGAAGTATATTCTGGGAAGGTTTATAAACCGGTTTATCGTGTTACGTCACTATCCCCTTCGTTACCCGCATGAACAGATCTTCGAGGTCGGTTTCCTCTTCCGCGAAACTCAATACCCTGATACCGCCCTCCTTGAGGTAATCCATCAGGTCGGGTAAGTCATCGGTCTCACCGTTGAAATGCACTTTCAGGAATCCCGGTGACGCTATGATTACATCCTCGACTTTGTCATGCGAGAGAAGTACTTCCTTCGCGGCCTCATCCTGGTCCTTGACCTTGATCTCGAGCACCCTCGCACCCTTGATCTCTCGAAGGATATCTTCGATCTTTCCATGCAGGACCATTTTCCCTACTTCGATGATCCCGACCGTGTTGCAGAAATCGGCAAGCTCGGTGAGGATGTGCGACGAAACCAGGATTGTCTTGCCCATGCGCCCGAGTTCCTTGAGGAGTTCCCTCAATTCGATTCTCGCCCTGGGGTCGAGTCCGGATGCAGGCTCGTCGAGAAGAAGTATTTTCGGGTCGTGGACGAGGCATCGCGCGAGGCAAAGACGCTGTTTCATACCACGGGAGAGCTCATGGACAAACACATCCTTTTTGGTTGTGAGGTCGGTTAGTTCCAGTACATCGTCGATAATCCCTAATCGCTTAGCTTTCGGGATACGGTAGCATGCGGCGAAAAAGTCGAGGTATTCCCACGCTTTCATCTCGTCGTACACGCCGAAAAAGTCGGGCATGTAGCCGATGATCCGCCGTACCGACATCGGGTCGCGAACCACGTCGATCCCGTCGATAAACGCCATCCCGTCGGTCGGCAGAAGAAGTGTCGCGAGGATTTTTATCGTCGTGGTTTTACCGGCGCCGTTCGGTCCGATGTAACCGAAAATGTCCCCCTGCTCGATATCGAAATTTACACCCGATAAAGCGTCAAGCTTCTTGTAGCGCTTTGATAAATTCCGAACTTCGATCATTGCCATAATCTTTCCCTCCGGTTAGAGCCTTTGTAAAAGGATGGATGACAGTATTACAACAGTATAATATATGAGACGGAAAAAATCCCAAATGGTTCGAGGTGGGTGAATTAACCCTTTGATTTGTTTATTAACTTGATTCACATTGCGGAAGAGTGGAAATTAATCATTGTTCTGCATACCGCGCTATGAAAATGTCGGATTGTCCGGCTGAAGTCAGGACAGTCTCACTGATTTCGCCCTGCCCGAATGTGGCATCTCCAAGGAAATCTCCAGTAAAGACGATCGTATTATCTGAAAGGACAGTGATTGCTGTACGACCGCTCCCTCCACCCCTTGCACCGGTAGGCATAGCCCATCTAAGTGTGCCATCCAGGTTATAATGGGCCATAAAAGAGCTTAAAGATATTCCAGTATCAAGTAGAGTTTCATTTTGTTCGTTTTTA
>DAOVJF010000594.1 GCA_030673355.1 Planctomycetota bacterium
AGATGCGGCTAACCATGAATTGGTTTTTGATAATCGCCAGCAAGTGGGACGCTCCGGGGTCGCGGTCAGAATGTACGTGGATGAGGATAACTCGGGACGGTATGAAAAAAATGAGCGGATTCTACCTGGGAATGCCATCCGGATTGAAAATTCTTCCAGTCGACAAATTACAAAATCGGGTATTTCTCGTTTGACTCAATTGTTACCATACCGCAGATATAATTTTACTGTTAATGAGGCTTATATCCGTGATCCTTTGCTGGTGCCAAAATACAAGAAATTTTCGGTAATTACCGATCCCAATCGTTATAAACAACTGGATGTTCCCTTTTATATTACTGGAATTATTGATGGGCAGGTACTTCGCCGGGGTGCCACCGGGCCGGAACCAATCGGTGGATTAAGATTACATTTGAAGAGTGTTGATTCTGATTTGGAGATGACTCTACATACATTTTCGGATGGTTCATTCTATGCCATGGAAATTCCCCCCGGTGAATATGAAATTGAGATTGATTCAACGCAATTATTATTTTTAAATGTCGACTGTGCTCCACATAAACATTATTTCGGAGTACGTGCTATCGCTGAAGGTGATTTTATTGAGAATCTCAATTTTATTTTAACAAATAAATAACTTGAATTTTAGGCATACAACGGAAGTGTAGTACCGTACCGATCCGCCCGTATATTCGGCATTAATCGGTAATTTGTGATTAATGGGGGAAGTTAAATTTCTTCATTTTTTATACGATCCACGAATTTCCTCATTTCCGCTACCATATCTCCGCTGTGGGTATGGGTATTAGTCTCCATATCAAGGTAAATACCCCGGGGAAGGAGCGGTGTCATTTTCGCCAGGTTGCCCGGTTCATGCAGGTGATCGGTGGCTGCTCCGATAATCAGGGTGGGGATGTTAATGTCGGGCAGGATATCCCAGATTTCATACTTCACTAAGGACAGGGCGGCCCGTTTCAGGCGGTATGGATCGGTGTCATCCAGGTTCTGGCAGTATTTTTCGTACTGATCGGCATCCGCTTCCGGATCCAGCCGGAAGGTTCTCAAATACCATTTTAAAAATATTTTCATCAGCGTGTATAATCGGAGCGGGAAGAGGTGGATCATTGTTTTTCCCCACCACGGTACCCGGAAGACGGCATTGGGTCCGATCAGAACCAGCGCCAGCGGTTTACTTCCGAGATACTGGCAGGCGTGAAGGATCGCCGTTCCTCCTAGAGAACTGCCCAGCATAATGTAATTACTTTCACTTAGCTTAAAATGATTGGTTAAAAACATCAGGTCACTGGCGATCACCTCGACACTCAGTTCGTCTTTTCTGGGAATAACTGCTGACAGCTTATCGCGCGTTTCCACATAATAGACCTTGTGATCCCGGGTCATTTCCAGCAAGGCATGCTTCCAACTGGTGACCCGTGAAATCCAGCCTGGTACGAAAAAGATTTCGGGTTGTTGAGTAGGTACCGGCGGTGTAATTGTCAGCACTCGCAGGGATACGGTAGCAGAGATGGATACTATCTCATCCAAGATTTGACAGCCGGTAGCGCAGTACTGTTCGATAGCGAATGTTTTATCCATTACGAATTAATTAT
>DAOVJF010000347.1 GCA_030673355.1 Planctomycetota bacterium
AGCCCCGAGGCGGTCTGAGTCACCATCAAAAGCGACCCCAAGCCATGCGTTCCGGTCTTTTACCGCGCCCTGGAGGTCTAAAAGATTCTCCACGACGGTGGGGTCGGCATGATGGTTGGGAAATGTGCCGTCGGGTTCCGGGAACAGGACGGTCGCGTCTATTCCCAGCCGGTCGAAAGCGGGTTGAATGACCGGACCGCTGGTGCCGTTCGCGCAGTCGGCGACCAGTTTCAAACCCGACATCGGTTCAAAACCCGCAACGAGACGGTCGATATACCTCGGCAGGAAATCGACATATGTTTCAGATCCGGCACCGGAGGCGTACTCGCCCTTCTGGATCACCCTGTGAATTTCCCTGATATGGTCCCCCCACAATGCCGACCCGCCGATAACCATCTTGAAGCCGTTCATATCGACCGGATTGTGGCTGCCGGTGATCTGGATAGAGCCATCGACATCCAAAGTATGTTCGGCGAAATAATTACAGGGGGTGGGAACCTGGCCGATCTTCACAACATCCACACCAGCCGACCGGATTCCCTTTGAAAGGAATTCCTCAAGGCGTTCACCGCTCCGCCTCGCGTCGCGGCCGACCACCACTCTTGGGTGCCCTTTTGTACGGCGGGATCGCATAATCGTTCCAAACGCTTTCCCGAGATGTTCAGTCAGCTTTTCCGTCAGTTCAACCTTCCGTCCTGCATCCGGAATCGCGACACCGCGGATATCGTATTCTCTGAAAATATATAACGGGAAATCGGGCATGATCGAATTCTCCTGGTACGGGATTGGATTGTAACACAGGAGAGTTATAACGACATAATCCGGTGAAAAAATGCGTATTCCATGATGAGTCAATATGTCCGTCCAAGGTCAGATCGACCCAAATAATGTGAGTAAGTAAATAATATATTAAATTTAATCCGAGTTAAAAATCATTTATAACGAATAATATGGTTATTTTTAGAGTGTACTATACGTATGGCTAGGGAATTCCTGAAATTGGCACGAAAGTTGTAACACTATTAGTTAATAATTAGATTATTACCGACATGTCCATTCATCTCACAGATTCAAACCCAAGCCAAAGCTTCATAGTGAAGCGGGGGAAGCGCCGGCGTGTGAAACGTAATTTCATTGAGAAACTTCGCTCATTTGCTTTGAAGGAACTGTTTATCAAGCAGGAAATGGCTGAGGATGAAAAAAGCAGTAATGGAAAAAGTTGGAAAATCAAACTGGTTCCATCAACGTGGGATGATCGGTCCAGCATGAAAAAATAGATATAGATCTGGATTCTGTCCAGTGAAAAACAGGGTAAAATAGAAGATGCGATGAGATGGCTCCCGGAAATCACGGGGGTTGTTTTTTTAGAGTATCATGGGGACACCTGATTTTGCCTTAAGGGGTGAGTGAAGTATTACGGGATGTGCAAGAGGCAAAACTAGGTGTCCCCGATTTGTGAACAGCTCCCGGGAATGTGAAACAAATAAAGTAAAAATCAGGCCCCCGGGGAGGGAGCCTGAATGGTCAACATGCAGAGAGAGAGGAGAGAGTAGAATTATTCGGTCGGTACGCTATCTCTCGTGCAGATGCTGGATCCTTTAATCCAATAATAAAGTGCTGCTCAATGGCCGAGCAGGCTGGCAAGACGGTTAAGTGCTTCCTCCACGGGATCGGCTTCGGCGACAACTTCCTCCTGTTCTTCCAGAGGCTCATCGAGAGTCGGTTCAACCTGGAAGACCACGTGTCCGATACGGATCTGACCGCCGTGTTCATCGAGGAGCTGGATCAGATGGTACCCGATCTCTGATTGAAGAATGGCGGAGACCTGACCGATATCCAGTGAGTTCAATACAGCGGCCAGGTCTTCGCCTACAGAGTCCACATTAATCTCAAAGGGAAGAATTCCGTTAAGAGCACCATAATCACCGTCATTTATTTGTTCGAAATCATCAGATGTGATCTGGTTAGCCGCGTTCATAACAAGGTCCGACCAGTTTGCGCCGGAAATCAGCTTGTCACGGGTATCCTGGGCCTGTGCGAGAGCCTCCGGGGTACGTACCGGATCGACAGTCTCATGATACGGCTCGATGGTTCCGGTCATATCGTACCAGATTTCCTGAAGGTCATCCTGGAGATATGGTCCGGCTTCCTTCATGTTTATTGATAATTCAGTGATCCCTTCGCCGACAACCGCGAGGGTGTCAGCGGTAGCGTCGGCCGCCTCCTCGGCGGTACAGGCAATACCCCCAAAAATCGGCATTAAAAGAACAAAAGGGATTAAGCAAAGGTTTTTAATTGTCCGGGTTGAAAGTTTCATTTTAAATTTCTCCTTCATCTCTGGGTGCGAATAGTTATTTTATATCGTAATATCTCATATATACAATCGCATAGTATTACAATATATTGCGTTATATAACTTAATATTGGGAAATTTTTTTAAATATGGGATTTTACGTCGACAAGCACGTTCGACCCGGAGAATTTTAAAGGCTTGCGGGATGGGGATGTCTCACTGAGCTTGTCAACGGCACCCGCAATCAATGTTTCGTGAATTTTGAAGATCGGGGACACCTGCTTTTCGACAGGCGAAAAGAGGTGTCCCCTATATTAGCAGGCGTGCGGGATGGGGATGTCTCACTGAGCTTATCAACGGCACCCGGACCCTGCTGAATTCTGTTACCGGATAGAATTACGTTCCGTACATTTCCCCGTACGCTTTCAAAATCTCAGTTTCCATTTCCCTGATGAAACTATCCTCATCGATTGTCCGGAGCACTGTCTCCCCCCTGTAGATTACGCCCTTGCCCTTGCCGGCGAGAAGGGTGATATCGCTTCCAGCTGCCTCACCGGGTCCGTTAACAGTGCATCCCATCAGCGCGACGCGAAAAGGCTTGTCCAGGTGACCGAGTTTTTCGAGAAGGGCTATTGCCACGGGTTTGATATCCGATTCGAGACGTCCGCAGGTCGGACATGAAATAAACGTTATGCCGCTTTCCCTGAGTCCAAGGGCGCGGAGGATTTCGAGGCCCGATTTTACCTCCTCGACGACATCATCGGTCAGGCTGACACGGATTGTATCGCCGATTCCTTCCGCGAGGAGGGTTCCGATGCCGATCGATGAGCGGATATTCCCTTCCCAGTTGCAACCGGCCTCTGTAACCCCGAGATGGATCGGCAAATCGCAAGATTGTGCGAGCAGGCGGTTCGCGACAATCATCTCATCGGTGTGACTCGATTTGACCGCGACGACGATATCATGGAAATCAGCTTCATGAAGCATTTCAATATGCCGCAATGCTCCTTCGACCGATGCTTTCACACGGTCCCCATCATGTTTTTTCAGGAGGTCTTTCGGGAGGCTTCCGGAATTGACACCGATACGTATGGGGGTTCCGGTATCCCTGCATGCCCGTGCGATTTCATGAACGTCCTTTACTCTCGCGATATTCCCCGGATTCAGCCTGATCTTATCGGCCCCGGCCTTAATCGATGCCAGCGCCGCACTTGCGCTGAAATGAATATCGGCAATTATTGGTATTGTGGTAGCCTGCAGGATTTCCGGGATGGTTACAGCAGCGTCATCGTCCGGAATGGTCAGGCGGATGAGATCGCACCTGGATTTTTCGAGGCGATGGCAGTCGATGAGGATGTTACCGATATCGTACGGCTTGCGTTTGATCATCGACTGGACGCTGACAGGGGAGTCGCCGCCGATGCCGATCTTTTTACGGCCGTCGTGTCCGACAGTAATTACCCTGCATTTCCGTCGGGCGACAGATCCAGAATCATCAAATTCGATACATCCCGGCATTTTCAAACCATCCATTGAGAAGAATTGTCCAAAGAACAGGACGATATTAGTATACATGAAATAAAAAGGCGTATAATATATTTAATCACCTTTTAATCGATCATGCCAATCCCAGGACAACCAGCCCGAATTTCCGGACCATC
>DAOVJF010000246.1 GCA_030673355.1 Planctomycetota bacterium
GAATATGCGTCTGATGGTAAATTTCAGGTCCGGTTGTCAGTCTGTGCGCGCGTGGATTATCGGGATTGCCGTGCTGGTTGAGCTGGAATATGTTCTCATGGCTCTTCGCATAATCAACCGACGCTCTTTTCGCGCTGTGGGTGCCTTCCGATGCCGCGGTAAGCACAACCGGACATCCCGATACCCTGACCGCCCTGATCTTGGTCTCCCCGTGCATTTTTGAAATATAAATCCGGGGCTTTTTATTCAGTATGGCTTTCAGAATTGCGGAAAGTGCAAAAGCGACATTGCCTGAGGATGCTTCGATCACCTCTGTGTCCTCATTTATGTCACCCCTCCTGATCGCTTCGCTGACAATGCTGAATACTGTGCGGTCCTTCACAGAATTAGGCTCGAGCGATTCGAGTTTTACTAAAACGGTAGCCTTGCAGCCATCCGTGATTCTTGAAAGCCTGAGGAGTGGGGTGCGTCCGATAAGATCCGTGTAGGTGTTTCCGGTACTGCCATATCGCTCCGGGGAAGCGATGGCATTAATTTTCGAAATAATTTCATCAAGCAACCTCTCCGAAAATGGCCACTTAAAAACCTTTCCGCAATTTCCATCCGTAAAGGATTCAGGTTTTAAAATATCAATCAGGTTGGTGTAGAAATAATCGGGGGTCGTGAAATCCTCAATGATCTGGGTAGTGATCGGGTACCCAACCTGATCTCCGGCACATTCGTCCTTGTATATATGGATAGATAAAGCTAACTCGTTCGATTTTACCGACAATGTGAACCTGTATTTCATGTGATTTCCTTTTTACTTAACCTGGTTTTCCCGATCCAGCATATACCAGGGATAAGCGTGTAACAAGGCTTTCCATAGAACAACTTCTCGGTTTGATTACAGACACAATCAGACTTAATCCGAAACGCCGTCTATTGTTCATTTCATCCTCCAAATTCAAGAAACTATAGAGTGGAAATGGTTGAGAGATAAGGATAGGATGATATGTTCATCAAGAATTGTTGGTTGATGATGCTCGCTAAAAGGGGTTCCGGGATTGTACCCGCGTATAGAAAATGCGATTGTGTGCTGTTTGCAGTCATAGCGGGTGCCGGATTGCTCCTGTCTCTTGTTACATTCCATGCGGTCAGGGGTTGGGAGAATGATAAACTTGAATCCCGCTTCAATCATGCATCGGAAGCGAGAACTTCCCTTTTCCAGTGTGAATTCACCCACCAGGCCGCTATAGTAGAGACTTTGGGCAGTTTTTTTCAAGCTTCAACTTTTATTGAACGCGACGAGTTCAGGACATTCATCGAACCCCAAATCTCAAAACATCCGGAGCTGCTTGCATTGCAATGGATTCCTCGTGTTCCGAATCTCGACCGCGTTACTCATGAACAAACCGCGCGTAACGACGGTATCACCGATTACGAGATCCGTGAGGAAGCTCCCGACGGGTCTATCGTGACAGCGTCGAGACGAGACGAATACTACCCAATTTTCTATGTTGGACCATTAGATGGTAATTTCGATTCCATGGGGGTAGACCTGGGCGCAAATCAGGTGCGCTTGAGAGATCTCGAACGGGCCAGGGAAACAGGTCGAGCCGTTGCCACCTCGCGGATAGAGATCGTTAAAGATGACCGGGAGATGTTCGGTGTTCAAATATATATGCCTGTATATAAACCCTTCAATTCAACCGCCTCAAGTATGGAACGTCGAGAAAACCTGCTGGGTTACGTCGGGGCTGTTTACTTAGTTGGGGATAATTTCGAGACAGCCATGGAGGGCTGCGAACCTGTTGGCATTGACATTCATATCTATGACCGGTCCGCCCCGGAAGACGAAAGCCTTCTCTATTATCATTTATCACGCTTGACCTACAATCATGACCATGAATTTACCTGCACTTTACCTGATCGGCTCGCCGGCTTAAGGTACGAAATGGAAGTCGAAATGGCTGACAGGTCCTGGTTACTCGTATGTACACCGGCCAGGGAGTTCCTGGCTGCCAACCGGGAATGGCTTTCCTGGATTGTTCTCGCGATGGGCCTCTTTCTTACCCTTGTACTGACCACTTATGTAATCAGCACCAGAAACCGTGCGGCGCGTACCGAGGAACTTGTAAAGGATCGCACTCTGGAACTTGCGGAAAGCATGCAGAAATACCGGTTCCTGGCTGAAAATTTAGACGATGTTGTGCTGTCAATATCGCCTGCCGGTATTCTTACATATTGCAGCCCGGCTATAACCAGATTTAGCGGCTATATTCCAGAAGAGGGACTGGGCAAGGATATCAGTAATTACTTTGCTGATGAAACTGAACTGGCAAGTGCCAGGACAAGCATTTGGGAAATGGCCGTTAAGCATAACCCAACTTCCATGGAATTCCTGTTCAAACCCAAAAAAGGTGTTCCTTTCCCGGTTGAGATTAGCGGCAATCCAATTATCAAGGATGATGAGATGGTGGCGATCCAGTGTGTCATGCGCGATATAACAGAGCGGAAACAAGCCCAGGAAGAAGTTCGCAAGCTTTCTACCGCTATCGAGCAAAGCCCTGTTTCCATTGTAATTACTGATCCCAGGGGCGATATTGAATATGTAAATCCAAAATTCTGTGACATTACGGGATATTCTGTTGAAGAGGCTATCGGCAAGAACCCGAGGATTCTCAAAGGTGGCAAAACTACAGAGGAAGAATATGAAGAACTGTGGAATACAATAAATAGCGGTCAGACATGGACCGGGGAATTTTATAACATTAAAAAGAATGGCGAGTATTATTGGGAAAGAGCGACCATCTCCCCAATTAAAAATGAGCTCGGAGAAATCACCCATCTCCTTGGTGTGAAAGAGGATATCACCGATCACAAGGCTGCTGAAGAAGCGCTGCTAATCACAAAACAGGAGGTCGAGGAAGCTAATACCCAGCTTGAGATATCCATCGAACGGGCAAATGGCCTTGCACTGGAGGCTGAACTGGCTAACGCGGCCAAGAGCGAGTTCCTGGCAAATATGAGCCACGAAATCCGAACCCCGATGAACGGGATAATCGGCATGACAGAGATTTTAATGGAAACCGACTTGTCGCCTGAACAAAGGGAATTTACTGAAACTGTTACTACAAGCGCGGATTCACTGCTTGCGATTATTAACGACATCCTCGATTTCTCGAAAATCGAGGCTGGAAAACTGGACCTTGAAGACCTTGACTTCAACCTTCGGACCACTATTGAGGATGTCCTCGACCTGCTGGCAATCCGTACATGCCAGAAAGGTCTCGAGTTAATTTGCCTGATCGAACCGGACGTGCCTTCGCGGCTTACCGGAGACCCGGGACGTCTGCGGCAGATCGTCGTTAACCTTGCCAGTAATGCCACTAAATTCACTACCAACGGCGAGGTCAGTATCCATGTCAGCCTCGAACAAGAGGATGATCAGGGGGCTATTTTACGCTTTGAGATAACCGATACCGGTATAGGGATATCCCAGGATCAAATCGATAACCTGTGGGACCCTTTCACGCAGGGTGATGCCTCCACAACACGCCGATTCGGTGGAACCGGGCTGGGGCTTTCAATTTCCAAACAACTTGTGGAACTTATGGGAGGCCGGATTGGTGTAAACAGTGTCGAGGGTGAGCGGACCACCTTCTGGTTTACTGTTGTACTCCGTAGACAACCTGTACATGCTGAATTGCCTCAAGGCGAAGAGCGGGAGATCAAGGGAACTCATGTATTGTTCGTGGACGACAATGCCACTAACCGGCGGTTGCTATCCTCTCTGCTTGATTCCTGGGGGTGCAGGTATGAAGAAGCCCACGATGCGGAATCCGCACTTAAAAAATTATACGCTGCCGTTGATGAGGGAAACCCATTCACTGTAGCACTGCTCGACACGTATATTCCGGGAATGACCGGCGAGGAACTCGGTAAAAAAATCAAGGAGGACCCGATCCTGCGCGACACAATCCTTGTCATGCTGACTTCCCTTGTTCAGCACGGGAACGCGACACGGCTTCAGGAAGCGGGATTTGCCGCATGCCTGACCAAACCCATTAAACAATCGAGTCTCTACGACATCCTGATCTCTGTCCTGGCTAAAAAAGAGCATCCCGTTGAAAAACCGGACGAATCCATCATAACCAGTCATTCCGTCAAGGATGCTGGGAGACAGAAGATCCGAATCCTTCTTGCCGAGGACAATGTGGTTAATCAAAAAGTGGCAATGAAAATCCTTGAAAAATTCGGGTACCGGGCCGATGCTGTGACCAATGGTCACGAGGCGATTAAAGCACTTGAATCGATTCCGTACGACCTTGTTCTGATGGACTGCCAGATGCCGGAAATGGACGGCTATGCTACTACAAAAATTGTCCGGGACATGAACACAAAGATCCTTAACCGCAACGTTCCAATTATCGCAATGACCGCCAATGTGCTCCCGGAGGACCGTAATAAATGCATCGAGTCCGGTATGGATGACTATCTCCCCAAGCCGGTCAAACCCGCGGATCTGGCCGAGTGTATCCATAAATGGATTTCCAGTTCTGAAAATGCAAAGCGTAAAATCATGGCTTCCCTGGTTACTAATCCGAGAGATCAGGTTTTCGACAAGGAGCATCTTCTTGAACGTCTGATGGGTGATAAGGCCATCCTGCCCAGCATAATTGAGCAATTTATTAATGATCTTCCTGAACGGATCGAAACTCTTAAAAAAGCCCTGCACCAGGGTGATGCACTTATTGTTCAAATACAGGCTCACAGTCTCGAGAGTGCCGCTGGTAACATAGGAGCAAATGCTCTTCAGGGGATCCTGTTACAGATCAAGACTGCAGCCAGGGATAAAAACCTGGCAAAAGCAGCATCGTTTACATCTGCACTTGATGAGCAGCTTGAGATATTGCAGCAGGCGCTTTCAGAATATTTAACCAATCCAATTAATTAAATATTGATTCGAGATCGGGGACACGCTGAGATCGGCGACACGCTGAGGTCGGGGACACGCTGAGATCGGGGACACGCTGAGATCGGGGAC
>DAOVJF010000408.1 GCA_030673355.1 Planctomycetota bacterium
AAGAGTTTTAGAAAAAACATATTGGGCTTTATTGACATCTTGATACTCATCTACAAGAAGGTATCTATAGGTATTCTGGAGTCTTTCTAGAATTTTGGGACTAGCTTCCATTAAATCGACAGTTTTCATTATCAAATCATCGAAGTCTAAAGCCTTTGATTGCTCCAAAGAGATTTGGTAGCCCTCATAAGTTTTCCCAACTAATTCTTCCCATTTGTCCCTCGCTAATTCTTGGCAAGTCCTCCAATCTATTAATTCCCCCTTTAGTCTAGAAATCAAATTATAAATCGCTTTGGGATCGTAATGGTCGATATCTTCCTTATTGTATTTCATTACACGCTTCACAAGGATCTTACTCTCAGTGTTATCATAAACCACGAACTCCTGCGGCACACCAATCTCAAATCCCCATTGCCTCAAAATCTGTGCGCATGTACGGTGGAATGTGGCAAGCACCACACCATGTCCCTCCACCCCGACAAGTCCGTGAACCCGGTCGCGCATCTCATCGGCGGCCTTGTTCGTGAAGGTCACCGCCATAATTTCCCATGGCCTGCAGACTTCGCTGAAAATAAGGTTCGCGATCCTGTAGGCGATAACACGGGTTTTCCCGCTGCCAGCACCGGCTAGAACAAGTACCGGGCCTTCGATCGTTTCAACCGCAAGTCGCTGGGCGGGATTGAGGTCGGTTTTCAGCTTTTTCGAGAATTCAGACAATGCGTAACACCTGTTGAGTACCAGACGAGATTATCATTAGTAGGCTGTCAGGGCAATGGGGATTGTTCGGGTTTCCGGAAAATTGATGAAACGATCCAGGCAAGAACCAGGATTAACCCGATAAAACTTATCGCCGATCCTTTTTTCAGGGAAGCCGGGAAGTAATCAAATTCGATCATATGTTCGCCGGGACCGGTATTAACCTCGCAGAAGATCCCGTAATATGGATTCACTTCAACAGGATCACCATCGACTGTCACAACCCAATTTTTATCATATGAAATTTCAACTATCACAGCATCCGCAGTTGTATCGATTTCAGCGCGTGCGCCGTTACGGCTGAGTTCCAAAATCCCGACTTCATCCTTTCCGGTTTCATTTAAATTTAAAGCCCATACTCTTGGCTGTGGATCGTCAATCCGGTAAAACCTTGTGCCCTCCCCCCACGATATTGAGAGGTCAACATCGGTCATCTCGCTGTAACCGGGGATTGTAATTACATCTCCCGACGTAATTACATAGTCGATTCCAATGGACTCAAGTTTTGCCCCTGTTTCATAACCAAGAATTGTTCCGGATTCCTGGAACCCTTTCCAGATTTCATTCCCAACCAGGCGGTCCCACTCAACCGGACGAAGCGGCGTGTAGGCATCCATTATCTGAATTTCCCGGAATACACCCGTGTTCCCCCCGCAAAGATTCGGAAAGCCGTTGAGGGGTGTCATTTCAAGAAGGTCGCGTTCCGCGAAACGGCCGATATCGACCGCCAGCATTCTCGCGGGCTGGCCATCGATCCTTTGTACATGATCCATAAATTTCATCGCGTTATTGAATTTCCCGGAATTCATCGTGAACAGCCATCCGACCGGCCAAACCACGATCAGATGAAAAATAAGATACGTGGCCATCCAAGCCGGCACTCGTTTGTTATCCCTCTTCATCACCCATTTAATCCCCCACCACGCGAGCGCTAAATCGACAATAAAAACCCCGCCGCCGATCAAAACCGCCGTCGATCTATTCGCGATGAATAGAAAACCAACGAGCAATATAAAAATAATCCCTATCGATACCACAATTCGTTTCCTTATCAGGTCTTGATCAACTTCCACCTTAACCTCATCGTCTCCGGGAACATTGGAAAGGTAATGACCCGCCAGCGCGATCAGCGCAACCAGAACACCAAGCGCGATCCGACCCTGGTACCTGAACATCGAAAACGGAGGGATTTCAATCAGCAGATGATTTAACGGATTCAGCATCCCGAACGCGAGTAACAATGCCATGCCGCCCATCATTATTAATGGGGCGTCCTTATGCCAGTTTGTCTTTATTCCGAGCAGGCGAAGGATCGCGAGAATTGTCGGGAGAAGTCCTATATAAAAAATACTCGACGCCCATCCGACCACTTCGGTCTGCTTCCCGAAAGCCGGAAAATAAAAAGCGGATACAAGCCTCAGCGGATGCAGCCAGTTGCTTCCGGTTTTATAAAAAGCTTTATCCGACATTTCACGTACGGTCGTCGCGGCGAATTCCCCGGTCGGCATCCAGATTACCGCACCAAGTACTACCGCGCCAATCAATAACGAGATGAGTATCCAGGCCGAACTGATTAATGTCTTTTTAAAACCTTGTTTTGAAGAGAACACGTGCCCGAGAAGGTAGAAAAACAATAGCAGTCCCTGGTAAAACGCCATCTGCCCACTGCCAATCGTAAGCAGCAGCCCGCCAGTAAGCATAAGAAATCCAGCGTATAATCTTCTTCGTCCCGGATATGGTTCCAGAAGAAATCGATCCGCAAGCCATAACAAGAGTGGGAACCATACAACCGACTGGAGCAGTGCCATCGATGTGATATGGAACAACAGAAACGGCGCGGTCTGGAACAGCACTCCACCCATGAAACTGAATAACGGTTTAACTCCCCTGCCCCTGAGCCAGAGATCCATGAACAGCCCGGCCATGATAAAATGCAGGATGTAGGTCAGTCCGGCATAGTAGAAAAAATTGCCGGGCAGATGGAGAAGGATGTTTCCGGGATAAAACAGGCCCGATTCACTCTCGGCAAGCTGCGGCATTCCAGCATAGAGATAATGATTCCATAACGGGAGAACGCCGTCCCTTATCGACTGCACGTCGTACCATTTCAGTGGGAGATTGAGACGGGTGACGTCCCATCCCGCGAACTGCCAGACACCCAGCAGCACTGGCAGGAAGAAGATACATGGCAACAGAACAAGCAGAAGCCGAAAAATATCGAATGTGCCGGCGCGACGCTCAGTCATGGCGTAATCATAGCATGATGACGTCGCTTTTCGATTCGAACGGCTGATTTTCCTAACCCGGATGAATTCAGCGATCCAAACCAGCCTGATTATAATATTAATCCGGATTTACCACGCAACTTCCATTATCCCCCCTCGTCCATTTGATGAAACGTACTTAGGTGTTATAATAGCGCCTCCAATCGTATCTAATATAATTTAATTTACAGGAAGTCGTTTCAAGC
The DNA here is from genome assembly GCA_030673355.1 of Planctomycetota bacterium. GTDB lineage: Bacteria > JAJVIF01 > JAJVIF01 > JAPKYR01 > JAPKYR01 > JAPKYR01. The sequence continues at coordinate 3,227 of DAOVJF010000408.1, forward strand.
AATTCCTACCGGAGAGTACACTATGGATATCGTAACCGTCT
>DAOVJF010000113.1 GCA_030673355.1 Planctomycetota bacterium
TCCCCTCTCTGGCCTGTATACAGATGAGTCGAATTCATCTTTATGCAACCAATATCGTAGGATAAATCGACAACCATGCCATGTACAACCGGTGCGGTGACATTTGAGAAATCGATCAGGTGGATATCCTGATCGAACGGAGTATCACCATTACATGTATAGTAAGCGTACGGGTAATGAAAAGCCGTATCATAGGTTTGTACATCGGTATTCGCGTACACCTGCACAGGCAGCATGGTGTCTGTCACATCGTATACCCAGAATCCCTCCCATCCGAAAAGAAACGCGTAATTACCATGAAGGTAGACCGTTTGAGCTTCAACATAGAGTTCAGGAGGGGTTATTTCCACAGGGGTCGGGATTACGCTAATATTTTCGATATCCCAGTCGAGAAGGTATGGGGCTGGAATCGCACCAAACGTATTATTCAATTTTATGTAGTAGTCACCGGGAATGAGCGTGATGGAATCTATGGCAAGGTAATCGTACCCGGGAATCGAAGGCCAGGAATTCAGGATCAGGTTATGAGCTGAATCGTGAAGGGTTAATTCCGTAGTCTGGTCAATGTACAACCTGATCTCACCTTCCGGCTGAAAACCCTGCGGTACAGTGAACATGTAGTAATCTTCTGGATCCGTTGCAACACAAAGCTGCCCGTTGATGATATCTCCGGGACTAAAAGGTTCCGCTTCCGACCACGTATTATTCGTATCTACAAAACATTCGGGATTCGGTACGTCGAATGCGAGTACATTAAAAGCCGACACAGGGACCTCGGGTGCCGGTTGTCCGGCCTGCTTGTAGGTGGTTCCATCGGACGATACCACTTCGCAGATAACCTGGTGCACACCATTACGGGTGAGGTTAAACGTTGAGGTCATGTTTGATATATATGTTGCCTTGTACTCGTCCTCTCCCATGAACACAGGAGATATTTCCAACACAGGGAGCAGATCAGGAGACATCAGCCTGATATCGGCAATTTCAGCGACCGTGTTGCCGTTATACCTGCCCTGCCAGTCATGGACGTTGATTTTTAACCTTAAAATCCCTCCACCTATTCCGGATTCCTTATCGTAATAAAGGCTGTTGGCGGTCGCAACCATAGAGACACGCCATGGCTCGTTGCAATTAGCGGTCATTGGGAAATCGGCCGGAACGTTGCCTGGCGGGTTGGGATCAGGGATGTCCCAACAGCAGTCGATAGCATAGCCAAAAACAAGCTGGGGGGTCGGGTCCATTTCGAACCTCATGTAGTAACGCCTTGTATTCGATTCACCTGCAGAAAAGATAGCCCTGCCGTCCGGGTCGGTGAGAGGAGTAACGGACGGCCATGCTAAACTGCTGTTCGGGTAGAGAATATCCGCGAAGAGTTTGTACGGGTTCACGGTCGCGGTTAACTCCAGGCTCGTACCGGTAGCGATTATGCCGTCGGAATAACCAAATACACCGGGAGTCGTAAATTCAGTCGGGTTCCACCAGCGGGAGTATCCGTCGGCATTTTCAACCCTGGTCTCGTTATGGTCGGCGAAAAGAAGCCCGTCCACGTCCATCGATCCCGGCGTCATCATTATTCCTCTCATGTCGAACGCGGAGAACTGGGTTTCCGATGCCGGAAACGGATGCGTCAATGTCATATCGAAAACGACAAGTCCGGTCGGAAAATCACTCTCCCCGGGAATCACCTGGACTTTCATTCCCATGGTCGCATTAAAAATGTTAGTAAGGTTGAGATGAATGTCGGTGTTTCTGACGGGTACGATCTCGATTTCCTCTGTCTCGGTGTCAATCACAAGATTGTAGTATCCAAGCAGTATGCGTCCCTGGCTCTCGGTTTGAGAGTTGATAATATCAGGTGAAAGGTCCTCCTCGGATGATGGCGTAGTAGCATTGCCGCTGCAGCCCGACACAATAAATGCCAGTATTAAAAAAGCATAGAAGGTGGCGAATAGTTTCGATGGCATTTTCCTGCTCCTTATTCACACGAATTTGTTGCACTGACATGAGTGCGTTATGCATCATCCAGCGATATATATAAATTTATATTATATCAAAGTTAAATTTTTTTTTATAGTATTTATAGAGCTTGAGAGGTGAGTTCCGATTTAGCGATCCAGCTTACAAATAGATTGAAGCCGGGATTCCTTCCTGTATAATTACACCATGCCTTTTGATTCTGACAGCCAGCGCTATAAATGGCTTCGGGTTCTTCTGGGAGCTTGCATAACTATCGCAGTGGTTATCGGACTGATAACAGTTGTCCTGAGATATCTCACGACCTGGTCGCCGCCTGCCATAGTTGCTATCCCTCCTTCCCCGACAGTAGACGTGGAACTTCTCAGTCACCCGAGGCTTGTGTCGTCGATCGATGCCATTGAATTCTTAACCGGAAATTCCGAATCCTCTGAATTCAAGCTCCTGATGAGTAAAGCCGAGGAGTTTTACGAGGAGTACCTTATCGATCCACTACAGGGAGATACTGTCTACCCGGGGTATTTCGCTCTTGCGTGGAGAATTTCCGGTGATGAGAAATACCTCGACGCGGCGAAGGATATGATCCTGAACGAGTGCAGGTTCCCGCCATGGCAGCGACATTCTGAGAGCGCGAATTTTTATAAGATCGAATTGGCATACACGGTCGGGCTTTGTTACGACCTGGTTTACGATTCACTTTCACCCGGTGAATTAGCCGTGATTGAAGATCGCCTGTCCGAAGTTCTTGACGGCCTTATCTGGCATATCCGTGGAAATCCACGGAAACCGTTCTGGTTTGAAGCTCCTCATTCGAATTATTATGTCGCGCACCATTCGGCGGTTGGAATTCTCGCATTGTGTCTGGGCGATGCATACCCTCGATGGGAGAGTGCCGTGGCATTCGCATACGATGGGTTGGAATCGTCAATTAAATTACATGAAAGCGATGGCGGATGGATTGAAGGGTTGACCTATCTCGATTTCTGCTGGGGACAGCATGCGTTCCTTTTCCTGAATGCCCTGAGGGTTAATAACGGCCCAAATCGGCTTCAAGAGGACTGGTACAAAACTAGTGTCAAATTCGCGCTTGCCGGGATTCTTCCATCCGGGACCGAGCAGGTGAATTTCGGTGACAATATCAATGATCCGAGAGGGGCATTTTCATATATCTGGCGTGCGAAACCATTTTTCGATTCACCATTTCTCGATTCTTACCTCGAACAATACATGCCCGATCCTGATTACCCACGGATAATCCTCGATGCGATTCTAATAAACTGCATGCTTGAATTCGATCCGGACCTGCCGCTGGGGGAATTTGAGGAACCCCAACCGTGCCAGTATTTCCCCGGAATTGAATGGACCATGCTTCGCGGGGACTGGACGGATCCGGATGGATTTTTCCTGGCTGCGAAGGCTGGCTACGGCGGCTGGGATCATAACCACATCGATCAGGGGACTTTCATCCTTGCGTTTGGCGGGGAGACATTTATTTCCGACCCCGGCCGTGGGGATTTCGAGGAACGGAAAAATCCTGAAGTGAACAGATTCTATGGCGGACCCTTTGGGCACAACGTATTGATCCCGGAACAGGATGACGACCTGTGGGACGAATTTACCATGTATTCAGAAAATGCTGAACACAGGCAGGACGATGCCGCGATTGAAAACTGGACCGATTCACCTGCACATACAAGTTTTACTATGAATCTCAATGGCGCATATCCTGCGTATGAGGAAGTAAACTGGCAACGTCATTTCGTATGGTGGAAACCGTCTGATGAGATCGCTCATGGAGTAGTCATTATTCTCGATGAAACCAGCCATCCCTGGGTATTCAATCTAACAACCTTTGGGAATTTAACCGATTCAGGCCGGAAATTTATTCGGATCGAGGCAACGGGTACTTCCGGCGATCTGGGGATATTTACGAACCGGCAGGTTGTGTGTAATGAGCCAGGCCCCGATGATCAAAGCAAATTTCCAGGCTGTATAATATTAGTACCAGCATCACAACCAGGTGTTATCTCTCCGGGACAGGAAACCATAACCGTGTTCCTCCCGGATTATAGTAATTCAGATTACAATCTGGATGGTTTTATTGTAGAGAGTGACAATATCGTTGCAGGCATTGGCGGGATCGACTTCACTTTCATGAAACAGGAGAATGGGGATTGGGAATTTTTAATACCTTCCCTCTGAAATATGTCTAAATAAGTACCCCCGGTGTTGATAACCGGGGGCGTGTATGGTTTTTTCCTTGTCCATGCCCTTCATCACACTCTCCTCAAGGTTTTTCAGAGTTCAACCGCCTCCTTAACAAAAATCTTCAGGCACGGACAAGAAATTAATAACAGGTAAGCGCCACTGTATAGATTTACGATATGTTATCCATCGGGCCGATCATACCGATTATCCAACCCAGGTCTTTCTCCTGGATTTCCGAACGCAGGATTTTCGGGATCTTCCCCTCTTCACCGCTGGCTTTTTCGAGTTCCTCAAGCAACCAGGGATACTTACCTTTTAAATTCAGCCAGTACTTGAGTTCCTGGATACGATCCGATCTCCCGTTTTCCATCTCATTGCGCATTGGAGCCGGCGCACGCATTTTAATATCCTCCTCTTTAAAGGAACTTAATTAAAAACCACCCAAAATTTTCCACACTGTTAATCGCGCCGAATTTGCGTTGAGTTGCCCGCAACCGACTGGATTGAAGGCAGCAAATTAAAAACCGTAAATCTATTGAGGGACTACAGTTTCTCCTCTCTCAAAAAGCCCTAGTTAATATAAATTTTATCACATGAATTGGACTTCAACCAGATTGAAATTAATTTAATTTTTAAATGATTATGAATGAATCAAAATTCCGGATGGATAATTTTACCTGATCTGCCTGTGATAAGCAGGATTGAAGGATATCAATTGCTGCAACACTCACGAACTTTGCCCTAGTTCTTTCTTACATATCTCAATCCCTTCTGCTGCAGGTTCAAACTCCAGACGATGAGCTTCTTCAAAGCAGCGCAAAGCCTCTTGCCATCGCCCCAGCCCCCCTAACGCCACTCCCTTTTGTGACCACACTTCTGCATAGCGCGGGTCGATTTCAAGCACACGGTCATCACACGCGATTACCTCACCAAATCGGTCCAGCTCCATTAACACCAAAGCCTTGCCGGACCACGCACTCACGTCGCGCGGGTTTATTTTAATAGCGCGGTCATAACTCGTGATTGCCTCCTCGAATCGCCCCTGCATCATTAACAGCCCCCCCTCGACGGACTGATCGCTGATTCTCCTGCTGATTCTCCTTCTGAATAGATTGAAAAACCAGTCGAACATGAAAGAAACCTCCTTTTTGTCAGTAGTTACACAAACACCACCGCACCCAGCACCACAATATACAGCAATTCCGATTCAATCTCATGGGCTATTTAAGAAATTCAGGCAAAATCCTGCCCAAAACAGTTGTATTTTCCCCTTCTCATCTGTTATCGTTTTCGCCCTTTTCTATGTGAACATCTAACCGATATCAATTACCTCCACAGGAGGAATATTAAATGACGAATCATCGACGACTTTTTATCCCCGGACCCTCAGAAGTCCGCACGGAAAATCTCCTCGCAATGGCCACGCCTCAAATCGGCCATCGTACCGAGGAATTTAAGCAACTTTACAACCAGATCCAGCCTAATCTACAAAAACTCCTCTACACCTCCGGACCGGTATTCACGGTCAGTTCATCCGCGTTCGGTGTTATGGAAGGCTCCGTCCGTAACCTTTGCCACAAGAAATGCATCAATTTCGCGAACGGCGCATTTTCAAAAAAATGGCATTCTGTTACAAAAGCCTGCGGGATCGACTGCGACCTCCACGAGGTTGAATGGGGTAAAGCGATCAAGCCTGAAATGGTCGAAGATCGCTTATCAACCGGCGAATACGACTGCATGACTTTCGTCCTGAACGAGACGTCTACCGGTGTTCTTGGGTTGATAGAGGAACTCTCCGAAGTCTGGAAGAATTATCCTGACGTTTCAGTTTGCGTCGACGCCGTCTCGGCAATGGCCGGAATGAAAATCGAGTTTGAAAAGCTCGGAGTGGATGTCCTTATTGCCGGTATGCAGAAATGTTTCGGGCTGCCGTCGGGGCTGACTGTCTGCGCGGTCAGTGAAAAAGCTCTGGAAAAAAGCAAGGACGCAAAAGCCAAGGGCTATTATTTCGATTTCCAGGCTTTCCTGAAGAGCCACCAGAAATCGAATACCCCGACCACTCCAGCGATCCCCCATTTATTTGCACTGAACGCGCAGCTCGATTACATCATCAACGAAGAAGGGCTCGAAAATCGGTTCGCAAGACATGCTGAAATGGCGGAGGTTGTCCAGGATTGGGCCATCGATCGGGGTTTCAGCCTTTTCGCTGAAGAAAGAAAATATGCGAGTAAAACCCTGACCTGTATCGATAACCGCACGGTGAAAATCAATGTCAAGCAGCTTAACGAGGATCTTCGCAAGTACCACGCGATGATCTCAAACGGGTACGGCGACCTTAAAGAACAGACGTTCCGTATCGCTCACATGGCTGATACCACGTTGATTGATATCCTGGGACTCCTGGGAGTTATCGACCGGATTCTCGGTTTTTAAATTGTTAAAGGAGAAGGAGAGATGTCAGATAAACCCAAAGTAATGGTCTGCGACCAGATGGCCGATTCGGCTGTCGAGGAAATGAAGAATTATTTCGATGTCGATGTCAGGATCGGCCAAAGCCCGGAAGAACTTGCCGGGACAATCGGAGCCTATAATGGAATCGTTGTCCGTTCCGCCACCAAGGTCCGCGAGCCGGCGATCGATGCCGCGGCGGAAGCCGGGATTTTGAAAGTCATCGTCCGCGGTGGTGTTGGAATCGACAATATCGACCATGAATACGCTAAAACCAAGGGCATCGAAACCCGTAATACCCCAACCGCTTCCACGCTCAGTGTCGCCGAAATGGCATTCGGGATGATGATCGCGTGCGCGCGGCACATCGGGCACGGTACTGTCTCGATGAAAAACGGTGAATGGATCAAGAAGGAACTTAAAGGTATCGAACTTGCCGGAAAAACGCTTGGGATAATCGGGATCGGGAGGATCGGGCAGGCGATCGCGAAGCGCGCGATGGCTTTTGATATGAAATGTATCGCCTACGATCTCTGGGATGAACTTTACAAACCCGGGAAAGCCCCGATGGGTGAAGTCCCGATGGTTACTCTCGATGAACTTCTTGAGCAGGCGGATTTCATCACGCTTCATATTCCGTTCGATCCCGAGGTTGGAGCGACTATCGGCCCGGAACAATTTGGCAAAATGAAAAAGGGAGCCGTTATTGTGAACTGCGCGCGCGGCGGCACGGTCGATGAGGATGCACTTCTCGGTGCGCTCAACGATGGAACTGTTTACTCCGCCGGGCTTGACTGCTTCGCGACCGAACCCATGAAAGATGCCGCGAATCCACTTATCGCGCATCCGAGGGTTGTACTTACGCCACACATAGGGGCTTCGACTACAGAAGCCGGTAAGAAAGTCGGCGGGGCTGTGATCGAGGAACTGAAGGCCGCGTTATTGTAAGA
>DAOVJF010000228.1 GCA_030673355.1 Planctomycetota bacterium
AATTTACTGAGGAATACATCGCGATACCCGTTTGAGGTGTGAGACACACTGCCGAAGCCGGGATCGAAATCGACGGTTTCCCTGAATTCGCCTGAAACATATATTCCACCGGAACTATCGACTGCAACTGCCTTGCTCACATCACCATGTGAGCCACCCCATGTGCATGCCCAGAGGAAATTCCCGTTTGTGTCAAACTTGGACAGGTAGCAATCCATCGAGCCCCATGACGTATGGACATCCGATCCGAAGCCGGGATTGAAATCAACACTATTGTTGAAATATCCTGTAACATAAATCTCCCCCGAACCATCTATGGCAACCCCTTTGGCATCGTCAAACCAGTCTCCACCCCACGACCGAACCCACACCAGGTCACCGGAACTGTTGAACTTGCTGAGAAATGCATCACTTTTACCATTCGAGGTACGCATGGATGTACCGGGGCCAGGATCAAAATCGTTGGTGCCGGAAAAAAATCCGGTAACAAAAATATTACCGGCAGCATCGAGCCTTACATCCCAACTCCTCCCCGACTCCACCTCGCACCAGGTTTTCGCCCATACCAACTGGCTGCTCGTTGTATATTTGGCCAGGAAAGCATTTTCGGTGCCGTTCTGGTTACCCATCTTACCTGAGATATAGATGTTGCCGGAGGCATCAACATCAATCCCACCGGGATATTCCGATCTATTTGTACCCCAGGATTCCGCCCAGCCTGAATGGAGTATCTTAAATTCCGGTGATATATGCAATGTTGCCTGCTTCTCATGGATACTGACCCGAATCCTGGCAATCTCGCTTGGTGAGAGATCAACCTCCCATGAATACTCACCACTGTAGTTGCCCATCGGTATACCCGGGACGAAATCCGTAGCGACAAATTGAATGTCATCAACGAAATTATCCGTGGAGTACTCAATTAACACGGCACTGTTCGGGTATTCGGTCGTCCATTCAATCTGACACTCCCTCCCGACCTTAAACTCCTCGCCGCCTCTCGGGCTGAGAATCTTCAACTCAGGTTGCACGATTGTGAATCCAGCATCTGACATATCGCTTACGCTGGGCATGTCTGATGAGCTGATGCGGACCCGGACCGATGGTGATGCATCATCGGGAACGAACCATAAATAGCTTCCATTAACCGCTGGAACAGTGGCGATTGTATTGATATCGGCCGCAAAACCATCATTGGAATATTCGATTAAAACCGATCCGCTGCTGATATTGGATGTCCAGCTTATTTCGTGTTCATCACCTGGCTCCCATTGCTCATTCCCATTAGGGCTGATGACCCGGATGCTCAGGTCCGGTGTGACAGGAGTGGAAGATCCCCCTCCGCAACCAAGTATAAGAAACAGTAAAATTCCTGACGCTGCAGTAATTACGGACCATTTCATATTTGTACCCTCCTTAGATGGTTCAGACTTTTATCGATCACCGTACTATCTTCTGCCAGATATGTTACCAGTATTGTAACGTGAAATACAATAGAAACGATCAGCCTGCGCTACCCTTCGTCGCCCGGCCCCAATATCCCGATACCGGTACGGAGGACACAACAGGAGGAGAAAAAAATGGGTTCTGGTACTTTCAACCGGAGATATATTTAAATTCCAACCACATGATATTCTCGGCACCAACCTTACTTAAACAACATCACGGGTGAATTTGAATTTCTGAGCACTTCCTCGGCGGCCGATCCAAGGAAGAATTCCCTCAAAGGTTTATCCCCGAATGCACCCATACAGACAAGCGAACCCGGATGATCTTCACTCGCCTGCAGCAAAGCCTTGGCCGTACGATCACCGGTCTGGTTATACGAAAATTCAGCATCGTATGATTCCGTTATCTTGTCCGCTTCCTGAATGATCGACCACCGCCAGTCTTCATCGCTTCCGCAAACGACAACCTCAACCGGAATGCTCATGCTCTCACCGATCATCCCCACCCATGCAAGGGCCTGGCGGGCACGGGGTCGATTATCGAATCCGACGATGATTGACTCCATTTCGGTGAATTCGCTCGTTGCCAGAAATACAGGGCACCCTCCCTTGCGAATAACGGCCTCACTCGTACTGCCCCAGAGCCCTGCTTTCAGTTTCTGCATCTCGCCCCATAATCCCATGAAAATTACATCGTAATTCTCACTCGCTTCGATCAGAAATTTAATCGGATTGGCAACTTCGACCCGGGTAGTGTACGCGACCGGATTTTCAGCATCGGGATTAAGTTCCGGCAGCGATTTAAGTCCATCTAAGAGGTCCTCGCCCAACGCCACAAGTTTCGCCTTTAGTTCCAGTTTCGCTTTCTGCCTGTATTGAATGTCGCCAAGCGATCCAAGTCCCTGGAGTGCCAGAACGGTCAGGTCGAATATCGGGTTCGTCATGACCCGTTCATCGGCTATATAAATAATGTCGATACTGCCGGGTACACTTCCGGCAAACTTAACCGCATAACTTAGCGCGGCTTTTCCAAGTTTGGAACCGTCGTAAGGAACCAGGTACCTTTTCATGCTTTCACCGCCTTTTGGCTGTATTTTTAATTATTCCTTTTTACCATTCATGTAAATTCTCACGAACCCAAACCACAATGTCGAAATAAAGAGCATGGTTGGAATAAGGTATTGGAGTTGATTCCATGCGGGTTGAATCGGTTTTAACGGAACCATGGCATGATCGATGACCTGGATCGGGTGCACGCCGTATTCTTCCCCGACCTCGGTCATCGCCAGCAGCCTGTCCAAAGTCGAAACAGTCGCATTAGCGAGGTTGTGTCTTCTGATCGCAGGTCGAATGTCCGCTTCCAGTCCGGGAAGCTCCATAAGGCGGTTGTAAGTCATTTCAACCCTTGCCTGATAGAGATAGTTTTTTACTATGTTTTCGTCAAGCGCAAGGAGCACCGTTTCGCTCTCAACCTCGATCCCCATCAAATACTGCTCCGAGAGATAGTCCTGTATCCACACGGATTCCGACCTGAGTTGTTCTAAAGCTACCGAGTCCTCAGTCAAACTTTCCACGGATATATCCATCATCGCATTGATCATCGCCAGCCGGAATCTCAATCCGGCGGTGATGATGTCCTTGATGATTGTCGTATCCGGGGCTCCCTCGGGTTCTGACAACAGGTTGCGCCTGTTACGGTTTTCCCTTAGCTGGCCGAGTGCCGCCAGGAGGGATTGTATCTGTGCTTCGGATAAATAACTTCGCTCGAGTGCTTCGGCATATGAAATCAGCCAGTTCTTCGGGGTTTCGATGAGATTTGGTACATCGTACTCCCCGGAAATTGCCGCTATCTCTGCTTCCGCGAGACGGGCTTCATCCAGGGCTTCCTCGAGCCTTCTCCGGATCACGGTCGACGCCCGGTGTTTCTGGACCGCCTCGATCATGAATTGTTCCAGCGCCAGGGCGTAATCATTGCAGAACTGTGCCGCAAGCTCGGGATCCTTGTAGGTGTAAGAAAGTGTGATTATATTTAATTCCCCGTCGTAATTGAAACCAAGCTGCGACATGAATTTTTCATAGAAATCCGTGATGCTGTCGTATTCTTCCGGGTCGTAAAGCTCATCGAACCGGTCGCCGATCACCCTGTCGGCAAGGTTTCTCGAATATATCAGGTTTGTTAAATCATATTGCTGCTCGATTGGTTCCTCTTCCAGGAAAAGCGGGAGTGGATTGACCATCAACCTGGACAGGTTAATCTCCGTTTGGGCCTCGCGGTTTTTGAATGCCAGCACGGCATCCGCGCGGTACCATTTAGGTCCGGTAAAGGAAATTCCGAACGAGTAAATGAAACAAAGAGCGATGACGGCAAAATATCGCCACCGGTTGGGATAGATAATTTTTTCCAGGAAGATCCTGATCACGATCCATTTAAGGATAGCATAACCGATCGCCATGCGAACAGGTTTTTTCATTGTTTGATGTCTTTATGGTAAAGTTCCCCAAACAACCCATGTTGAAACAGTTGCATCCCCAGTGACTGAGACCAATTTAAGATTAAAGGAAAAAATGAATATGCCTGAAGAAAATGAAATCATTCAGCCCGAATCTTTGATCGATGTTAAAAACGTCCTCCTCGTTGGGAGCGGGAAAGGCGGGGTAGGGAAAAGCACGATAGCTGTCAACCTGGCGGCGGCGTTTAAGCGTGATGGCCTGGAGGTTGGAATAATGGACGCCGATATCTATGGTCCATCGATTCCACCCATGCTCGGTATCTCCGGTCCCCCGGGAGTTAAAAATGAGAAAATGGTTCCCCCGGTCGGCCACGGGATAAAAATTATGTCGATCGGATTTCTGACGAGGGAGGACGATGCGCTTATCTGGCGCGGCCCGATCCTTCACAAGGTACTGAAACAGTTTATCGAGGAAGTGAACTGGGGACATCTCGACTGGCTCGTGGTCGACCTTCCGCCGGGGACAGGCGACGTGCAGATTTCCCTCGCCCAGATGTTGATCGCCGGTGGAGCCTTAATGGTTACAACTCCACAGGACATCGCATGGCGCGATGTCCGGCGGGCGGCGACCATGTTCGATAAGGTCGATATTCCAATTGTCGGACTTGTGGAGAATATGTCGTTTTTCGTCTGCCCGAACTGCGGTGAAGTAACCGGGATTTTCCCGCAACCTGCCGGCGATGCGAAACGTGAAGTTGCCGAAGGCGTCTTTATCGAAACACTTGCCCGGATCCCGATCGAACCGTCAATTGCCGCATCGAGTGAAAAAGGTATGCCGATAGTCCTGGCGGAACCGGAATCGGAGACCGCGAAAATATTCATGGAACTTGCAAAAAAAATAGCAGGGAAATTTTCAAAGTAGAAAAAAAAGCATTGTAACTGGAATAGGATTGGATATCAGTACCCCAAACGTATCAGTACCCCAAACGTATCAGTACCCCAAACGTATCAGAGCCCCGAATGTAAATGAGGGGTCTACCAACTTATAATGTACTAATTCCCGTAGCGCGGGACGCCGGCCTGCAGTACCGCGGATGGCCCGTCCGCTTGGTTAGCGGTATCGAAATTTTTAACCGCCTGTGGTTTTTCAATTTAACAACTTTTTCAACAGTCCCCTGAGGAAGGGCTTATACCGCTATCCTTGTCTGGAGCCCTCTCTCACGGTCAGGCTACTGATATAACCTTACTCCCAGACGCCTTCTTCATAACCTGTCTTCCAGAAAACTAATCTCCTGACATGATCATTCAGAAGAAAGTCCATGAATGTATCAGAGCCCCGACTGTCAATGAGGGGTTTACCAACTGGAATTACATACATACCCCGACCGTGAGGGGC
>DAOVJF010000345.1 GCA_030673355.1 Planctomycetota bacterium
CCCGGTAACACCAACCGCCGATCAGGAGCAAACGCCGGAACTTACGACAGAATCAAATCGCGCTGGATCAGAAGCTCAGACCAATCTGCTGGGTTACTGGGATGTCTACATCGACGCCGGGAACGGGACTGTGGAGTTGCTTCAGAACCGGCATGCGATGTTCACGGTTAACCTCACGAACATCCTGAGCAAACAGATAACCGGGCTGAATTTCAAACTGATTAATATCATCATCGAACCGGACTACATCGATGTCGATATCGATATCATCGTGACACATCCATTTCCCGGGTATCCGGAATTCAATGGTTATGATCTCCGAGGGATTTTTATGGGGGACGGGTCGCTCACATTGGAAAAGGGAAATTTGAAATACCCGGAATTGGGAGTCGACCAGTACATGCTGCCGGATTCCATCGATGGTGCGGGTGGTCCCGACGGGTACACGCGATGGTACAATTTCACTGAATTCTCCGAGTCGGATTTTTACCTATTTTCATATACGGCGGGGAAAATAACATCACCAAATTTCGCGGGAACAGCGACATTGTGTCCTTACAGGTATTTCGCGGACGGCCTTCAACCGGAGGAAGACCTTTGGAACTGGTTGAAAACTCACAAGGATCAGAACGGCGTATTTTCGCAAAGTGTCACTAATACCCGAAATTTTTATATCAGGTTTCCAACACCCGAGCCCGGGCTTCAATTCAGTGTAGCGGTAATTGTGGACTGGGAGGGACTCGAACCGGAATATCATCCTGCTAACTGTCCGGAGGCGATCGCGTGCGAGGTGGCCGACAACAGCTATGTCTACTACGTTGACCCATCGGAGAATGGCGGAAACCTGAACCTGGACATCAGCCTGTTTGGGTGGGACTACCAGCCATCGAAGATCTACATCGAGTCGACAGTGTTATCCGCTGTGGCTAGTTTTGATCCCGCTACGATTGCTACAGGCGGAGGTGACCACTACTCAACATATCAAGTCGATATTCCCGCAGATAATGTAACCGGTATCGATGGACAAGAGTTGTGGGTGATCGCTGAGTATGAAGGCTTCGACTACACGAACGATTTCGGAGTTCCCAACTTAGCCGGAACCGATCCCCTGTCGGCTTACTTCCGGTATGATATTGAGGTAGCGAGTGAGCCTCTTCCCTGGATTGAAGTTCTTATCCCCAACGGCGGTGAGGAATGGGTGGTTGGGACCGAGCGGGAAATCACGTGGGACTCCTGGAATGTTCCCGGTACCGTTTTCATCGATTACTCGAAAGACAATTTCGTAGACGACATTATTCTTGTCGCGATCGATGAAACTAACGACGGCAGCTTCACCTGGGAAATTCCGGATGACACGTCCGACACCGTCCGCGTGAGGATTTCATCAACCGACGATCCCGGCGTGTACGACATATCCGATGAGGATTTCAGTATTGTTGACCCGTGTGACCCGGATCTGGACCCGCCGGACACTTTCATCGATTACGGTTGCGAAGACCAGCCTGCGCATACCACTGTAATCACCCTCGGCGTATCGGGCATTGATCCGAACGATTGCACGAAGCCCGAGGCTCTTACCTATGAATGGCGGAAGGCCGTGGATGGCGGTGATTTTGATGAATGGCATCCTGACCCCGGACCGGAGTTGACGATCACGGAGCTCTCCCCCGGTGACTGGGCGATCGAAGTACGCACCGTGGATGAGGCAGACAATAAGGACCCATCACCCGCAGAGTGCTTTTTCAACATTTTCGACCCGTGCGATCCGGACTTGGATCCGCCTGATACCTTTATCGATTATGGTTGCGAAGACCAACCGCCGGGCACAGCTTATATCATCCTCGGCGTTTCGGGCATTGATCCAAACGATTGCACATCGCCAGAGGATCTTACCTATGAGTGGCGGAAAGCTCTCAACGGAGGCGGGTTTGACCCCTGGCACGCCCCCGACACCGGCCCGGAAATAATCATCCCCAGCCTTATCCATGGCGACTGGGCGGTTGAGGTACGTGCGGTCGACTTGGCCGGCAACAGGGACCCATCACCCGCGGAGTGCTTTTTCAACATACCACCCCCGGTACTCGAGGGCTGGGCGCGCACCTGGGGCGGCTATGGGAACGATCAAGCCCAGGGATTGGCGGTGGACCGTTCCGGCAATTCCTATGTCACCGGCCATTTCGATGAGTACACCGACTTCGACCCCGGCCCCGGGGAGGACTGGCACTTCTCGGATGGTATGGCTGATGCTTTCTTGAGCAAATTCGATGCGAACGGGGATTTTCTGTGGGCGCGTACCTGGGGAACATGGGTTTACATGAGATGCCCCGGAGTCGCCGCTGATGATTACGGCAATGTCTATGTGGTGGGTTCATTCTATGGAATCGTTGACTTCGACCCTGGCCCGGGGGTCGACGAACGCGAATCGGAAGGATATGACGCGTTTTTGTGCAAATATAACTCGGCCGGGGATTTCATTTGGGTTCGCACCTGGGGTCATTACATTAATCAGGCCTCTGACACGCGCTGCAAGGATGTAGCTTTGGATAGTTATGGAAATATCTACACATCCGGGACGTTCACACAGAAAGTTGACTTCGACCCCGGCCCAGAAGGTGATATTCATGAATCGCATGGTGCTGATGAAAGATTCCTGAGCAAATTCAACCCTGACGGAGATTTTCTGTGGGCTCGCACCTGGGGTGAAACTCAAACTGGGATCTCGGGGAATCTTACTATGGCCATCACAGTGGATAGCTCAGACTATATCTACATCGCGGGGGAGTTTTCTGACACTGTTGATTTTGATCCCGGCCCGGGAATTGACGAGCAAGAAAATGTCCATAGTTGGGATGTTTTTCTGAGTAAATTTAACCCTGACGGAGATTTTCTGTGGGCTCGCACCTGGGGTGCGAACCATTTACAAAGGGGCTATGGGGTCGCTACCGATGCAACAGGGAACGTTTATGTCACTGGCATTTTCGAGCTTACCGTCGATTTCGACCCAGGTTCGGGTGTAGAGGAGCGTACCTCGAATGGTGAGTATGACATCTTTTTAAACAAGTTCGACACAGATGGCCTTCACCAGGGAGTTATGACGTGGGGAGGGAACAGTTCGGATATGGGGCGTGATACAGATCTTTACGTTTCCGAGGCAATCTATGTTACAGGTAACTTTGGCGGCACCGTGGACTTCGATCCCAGTCAAGGAACCGATGAGTTTCCCTCATATGGTTCTGGTGATATGTTCTTGAGTAAATTTGATTCGAGTGATGATTATCTTTGGGCCAGACATGTGGGGGCGCCTGAAGCGTCTGTGTACCCGTATGGTTTAAGCGTGGATAGTTTAGGCTATATCTATATAGCCGGCTATTTCGAGGGAACCATCGATTTTAACCCTGGCCCGGGAGAGGATTACCATACCTCGAATGGTGATACCGATTGCTTCCTGATGAGGTTGCCGCCATACGGCTATTGGTAATACGCATAATATGTTTCAGGTTCTTTCCGGGGAACTGTTGATTTTGATCTAAGCGCTGGGACCGATTATCATACCTCGAATGGAGATCATGATGCTTTCCTTATGAAGCTCCTGCCGAACGGCTGCTGGTATTAACTCTGAGCTTTGTTAACGTGGAAAATATCCAACTGGTATCTTGATAATTCTGAATTGTCCTTTATATCTTTAGGCTCAGCGGGAGCTTCGCCCTCCCATTTCGCGCTCCCATTTTGCCCTCCCATGTTGCGCTCCCATTTGATAAAAAAAATCCCTGTATAGCATTGATATACGTCGACAAGCACGTTCGACGCGGAGATTTTTAAAGGCTTGAGGGATGGGGATGTCTCACTGAGCTTGTCAACGGCACCCGTCGAGATTATGACAGGCAAAAAGATGGTGTTCCTGATCTCGAATCAATAATAATTCAACGGAATTGGTCTAATTTGTTTAAGAATTAAGCTAATAATCTGGTGACATTTCATTATATATGTGTTAC
>DAOVJF010000604.1 GCA_030673355.1 Planctomycetota bacterium
CGTCCGGGCGGATTCACACATCGGCGGCTACGATTGCCGTAATGGTGATGCCTGACCCGGTTGAGGTTCAGATCGATGAGAACGATTTAAGGATCGATACGTTCAGGGCGTCATCGGCAGGCGGACAGCATGTGAACAAAACCGACTCCGCTGTCAGGCTTACTCACATGCCTACCGGGATCGTTGTTTCATCGCAGGATCAAAGATCACAGCACCAGAACAAGGAAAAGGCAATGATGCTTCTGAGGGCATACATTCATGAGAGAATGGAAGCCGAACGCGCTGACAAGATTCGTGATGATAGACGGAGCCAGGTTACCAGCGGTGACCGGTCTGCGAAAATCAGGACCTATAACTGGCCGCAAAGCCGTGTGACCGACCACCGGATCGGACTGGACCATTCGCTTATGAAAGTTGTGGAAGGCGACCTGGACCCGATTATCGACCGGCTCCAGATGGCCCACGAAGCGGAACAACTTGCTGAAGTGACTTGATCTAACCCAAATGAAGACATGGAAATCCCGGCAACTCCTGAGCAATTTTTGAAAAACGTTACGGATTCTCTCGAAAAAGTAACCGGGGATCGTGATTCAGCACGCCAGGAAGCTAGATTGATCGCCGAACATGTGCTTGGCGTTGAAATAACGAATATTCTCGCCGGTATTGCATCGGTACCTACAAAAGTGCAAATTAGTGAAGCGGTAAGGATTTTGCGCCGTCGTGAGGAGCGGGTACCCCTGGCTCATATTCTCGGTTATGCCTGGTTTTACAATCACAGGTTTAACGTAGCCGATGGAGTACTTGTGCCCCGTCCCGAGACTGAAATCCTTGTTGATGAAGCAATAACATTCATCGGGGAGAATCCCGGGAAGGAACTGAGAATACTTGATTTATACACCGGATGCGGGAATATCATTCTTTCCATAAATCTGGCATGCGATCGGGTAAGCGGTACAGGAATTGATTCTGATGGGACTTCAATAGAATGCGCGGAGAAGAATCGTATTCACCTTAATTGTGACAATATTGAATTCAGATATGAGGATGTTTTTGCTTTTATTGAGAAAATAACCGGAAAGTACCATTTGATAACCGCAAATCCACCGTATATTCGATCAGAAGAGATTTCCAGCCTTCAACCGGAAATTTCCCAATATGAAAATCGGGCTGCCCTGGACGGCGGACCGGACGGGATGGACCATTACCGTCAACTGGCAAGAGTATTAAGGAATGTCCTTGAACCGGACGGTTTGTTCCTGTCGGAGATAGGAATCGGTCAGAAAGACGAGATTTCGGATTTATTCGGAGCATGGGTTGGTGTACAATCTATTAAGGACTTAAATGGAATCCCGAGAGTAATTTCAGCAAGGATATGACGGACCAACCACAAGAAAAAACAGGTGTACGTTTTAACGACCGGATGCTTGTACAGCTCGCACGCGACCAAAGGGAAAAGTCGTACGCGAAATATTCGGATTTC
>DAOVJF010000383.1 GCA_030673355.1 Planctomycetota bacterium
CGCGGCGACCGAGGTTGCCGTTGTTGTTGTAAATATTGTCCGTGCGGGTCCTGGCCTGGGCGGGATTCTCCCCAGCCAGGGCGATTACTGGCAGGCGACTCGCGGTCTGGGCCATGGCGATTTTCGTGTGCTGGCGCTGGCGCCGGCGAGTGTGCAGGAAGCGGCCGACCTGATTGGCCTCGCTTTCGATCTTGCGGACAAGTACACCAACCCGGTGATGGTGATCGGCGACGGCATAATCGGCCAGATGATGGAACCGGTCGAATTTCCCGACATGATCGATCCGGACAGTTTCGAGGAGAAACCCTGGGCATTGACTGGTGCAAAGGGTCGGGAGCCGAATATCCTTACAAGCCTGTTCCTCGATCCCGATGAGCTGGAAGCGATGAACCAGCGCCTGGTGAAAAAGTACCGCCAGATGGAAAAGGAAGAGAAACGCTGGGACGAATACAATATATCTGACAATATGGCATTGGCGGCGTTTGCATGGGGAACAACTTCAAGAATCTGTAAAACAGCGATCGATGAATTGAAAAACGAGGGGATCGAAGTCGGTTTATTCAGGCCGATAACTCTTTACCCCTACGCATATGAGGCTGCCGGTGCGATTGCCGACAAGGCTGAGAAGCTGATCAGTGTCGAATTGTCGACAGGCCAGATGGTCGACGACATCAAACTCGCCGCGCCGGGCAGAGAAGTACATTTCTTCGGGCGACAGGGCGGAAATGTCCCGACACCGGAGGAAGTAAAGAACGAATTTATAAAACTGATTAATTCATAACAGACCGTATCAGATTTGTCCGTATCAGAGCCACGACCGTATCAGAGCCGCGACCGTATCAGAGCCGCGACCGTAAGGGAGTGGACTATGTTCAACAATAACAGACCGTATCAGAGCC
Organism: Planctomycetota bacterium; assembly: GCA_030673355.1. Taxonomy (GTDB): domain Bacteria; phylum JAJVIF01; class JAJVIF01; order JAPKYR01; family JAPKYR01; genus JAPKYR01. The sequence goes on from DAOVJF010000383.1 coordinate 900, forward strand.
ACAACCGTATCAGAGCCGCGACCGTAAGGGAGTGGACTATGTTCAACAATAACAGACCGTATCAGAGCCACGACCGTAAGGGAGTGGACAACCAGCAATATCAATACCTGAGGTCACAATGGTAAATACATTATTCAGCAGGCCGGAAGCATTCAGGGATATTAATACTCACTACTGTCCGGGATGCACGCACGGGATTACCCACAGGATGGTAGCGGAGGTTCTCGACGAACTCGATATCAGGGAGAGGACAGTAGGTGTCGCACCGGTCGGATGCGCTGTACTTGCATACAACTATTTCAACTGCGATTTCGCCGAAGCCGCACACGGCCGTGCACCTGCCATGGCTACCGGAATCAAGAGAGCGCGTCCCGACCTGATTGTTTTCACATACCAGGGTGATGGCGACCTTGCGAGCATTGGTATGGCTGAAATTATTCATGCCGCGAACCGTGGTGAAAAATTTACGGTGATTTTTGTTAATAACGCGATATACGGAATGACCGGTGGCCAGATGGCTCCGACTACTTTACCTAACCAGCGTGCTTCTACCTGCCCGTTTGGAAGGGATGTCAATACTGCGGGATATCCGATCCGTGTCACGGATCTCCTCTCTAAACTGGTAACGCCGTCCTACATTGTCAGGGTGAATACAAGTACCCCGTCCGGACTTCCATATGCCAAGAAATGCCTTAGAAAGGCGTTCCAGTACCAGGTGGACGGAACATGTTTCAGCCTCGTTGAATTTGTATCAACCTGTCCGACAAACTGGGGGATGTCGCCGATCAAGGCATGTGACTGGGCGAATTCGGATATGGTTCCGTTTTACGAAATCGGTGAATTTAAGACTCCTGAAGAACCATTGCCCGAAGCGGTTCGACCAGAGGAGGATGAAAAATAATGCTGATGGAAGTCGTTATGGCCGGTTTTGGCGGCCAGGGACTTATGCTGATTGGTAAACTCCTCGCTGAAGCCAGCATGGATGAGGGTAAGGAAGTTAGCTGGCTTCCGAGTTACGGACCTGAGATGAGGGGTGGTACCGCGAATTGTACTGTTGTCGTAAGCGATAAGCCGGTCGCGTCTCCGGTAATCAATATGCCGCAGTCGCTTGTGGTAATGAATCGCCCATCGCTCGATAAATTCGGTCCCCAGGTGAAATCCGGCGGTTTGATCATCATCAATTCAAGCATGATTGAGGTCGGCACGGGTCGCGACGACGTTACCGAGGTCCGGATTTCAGCCAATGATGAAGCGCAGACTATCGGATCGGATAAGTGCGCCAATATGGTCATGCTCGGTACCTATATCGCGATCACGGAAGTATGTTCCCTCGATGCGGTCATCAGGTGGATGGAGCATCAGTTTGAGGGGAAGGATAAAATTATCGACCTTAATCGGAAAGCCCTTAAACGCGGGTACGAACTCGGAAAAGCGCAGGAGGTGAAGGTATGACGATCACGCAGGAATCGGTTGTCGCGAGGGTTGATGATATCTGCGCGAAGTATCCATCGATTGAATCAAGCCTGATTGAGGTTCTTCATGATATTTCAATTGAATACAATTACCTTCCCGGCGATACGCTGAGGCGAGTAGGTGAAAATCTTGGGATCCCGATCGCGAAAGTATACGCGGTCGCGACTTTTTACAAGGGTTTCAGCCTGGAACCTCGAGGGAAGAAAATCATAAGGGTCTGCAAGGGAACGGCATGCCATGTTCGCGGGGGGGACCGGAATATCGAGGAAATCAAAAGGCTTCTTGGAATTCACCCCGGCGAAACAACCGAGGACCTTGAATACACGCTCGAAGTCGTGAACTGCGTGGGAGCCTGCGCGATGGCTCCGGTCGTGGTCGTCAACCATGTATACATCCGAAACGCGTCCCCGTCGGATATGCGGAGGATTATCGATGCTGAAAGCTGTGACGATGAGGATGCGGGGGGTGACGATTGATGCGTTTTATTAATAATAAAGACCTTGAAGAACGTCGCAAACAGGTTGTAAAGGACCAAAAGGCGGTTAAGAATTCCATCCTTGTCTGCTGTGGAACCGGATGCCTCGCGAGCGGCGCGGGTGAGGTGGCGGAGGAGTTCCGAAGAAGGCTGAGTGAGCAGGGAATCGATATGGAGGTTGAGCTTCATGTTAAAAAGACCGGATGCCACGGGTTCTGCGAGCGTGGGCCGATCGTGACATTTGTCCCGTCCGGAATTCTTTACCAGAAAGTAAAACCGAAACATGTTGAGGAGATAATCGAGAAGACGGTAAAAAAGGGTAAAGTAATAAAGAAACTCGTCTACAAGGATACCGCAAGTAAAAAACATATTGAGCAGTACTCGGAGATCCCGTTCTATAAGCACCAGACCCGTATCGCTCTCAGGAATATCGGACAGATCGATCCGACATCGCTCGATGATTACCTTGCGAAAGGTGGTTTCATCGGCCTTGTGAAAGCTCTGAATATGAAGCCTGAGGAGATTGTCGAGGAAATTGAGATAAGCGGTCTCAGGGGACGAGGCGGGGGCGGTTTCCCGACAGCGAAAAAATGGAAAAGCTGCATAAAAGCCGGCGGCGATAAAAGATACGTGATATGCAACGGCGATGAGGGCGATCCCGGCGCGTTTATGGACCGCTCGATCATGGA
>DAOVJF010000530.1 GCA_030673355.1 Planctomycetota bacterium
GTTATTGAGACAAACCTCAATGGCTCTTTTAACCTTGTAAGGGCAGTGTTGCCTTCAATGCGTGAAAACAACTATGGACGGATAATTCTGATATCGTCGGTCGTTCATCAGCATCCGGTTCTGGGTACGTCGGCATATTCAGCATCAAAGGCCGGGCTGATCGGACTTACAAGAACTGTGGCTCTCGAGAATGCAATTAAGGGTGTCACATGCAACAGCATTGCCCTGGGCTACGCTGAAACCGGTATGGCACAGAGGATTAGAGAGGACGTTCGGGAAAAAATCCGCGAGGAGATCCCTATGAAACGCTTTATGAGAGTTGATGAGCTACACAGGACAATTGAGTACCTAATTAATACGGAGTACATAACGGGCCAGACCCTGAATCTCAACGGTGGTTTGTATATGTGATGGCAATTTTGCCGCCCCGGACCTCGACACCACCCTCTGCGTACTGGTCGGAGTTTTCAAGATTGACGTGTTAGGAAAGGGATCATCGGTTGAATCCGGATACAGAGAATCCCCGTCTTCGGTTTGAATATATCCGGCAATGAAGCGATCGACCCATACAATTCCCTTTATGCTATAATCGGTCACAGTGTTTATCCATGCGGATTGAATAGATTATGGACTCCTCAATCTATAAAAATTGCTCAGTCCTGGTTACCGGCGGGGCTGGATTTATCGGATCTCATTTAACCGAATACCTCCTCGAAAATGGACATGCGGTAACCATCCTGGACGACCTCTCCACCGGCTCGATGAAAAATATCAACGGGCTTCTTGCAAACCCGCATGTAAAATTCATCGAAGGAACGATTCTCGATCCCGAGCTTGTCGACCATTTTGTCGCCAAAGCGGAGCTGGTATTTCATTTAGCGGCAGTTGTCGGGGTGAAAAACGTTGTCGATTTCCCGCGCCATGGAATCGAGGTAAATGTCGGGGGAACCGAGAATATCCTGAAATCAGCCTCAAAACACCGGTCCCGGGTGGTGCTCGCGTCATCATCGGAAGTCTACGGCATCTCAAAAGATATTCCATTTCGCGAGGACGGCGACCGTGTGCTTGGCCCCACCAGTGTCCAGCGATGGAGCTATGCCGCGAGTAAAGCGCTCGATGAACATCTGGGCCTGACATACTCATCCGAAGGACTGCCGGTTTCTATGGTCAGGTACTTCAACGCGTACGGTCCAAGAATCCAGGAATCCGGTTACGGATCGGTAATCGCGAGATTTATATCCCAGGCTTTTCGTGGGGAAAAACTGACCCTCTACGGCGATGGCGACCAGACCCGTTCATTTACATATATCGCCGATACCGTGCGCGGCACTTACCTGGTCGGGACCCATCCTGACGCGATCGGGGAAATTTTCAATATCGGTACCGAAGTGGAGACATCCGTGAAGGACCTGGCGACGGAAATATGCAAGCTGCTCGGAGTGACGCCGGAGTTCGAGACCGTTCGATTCGAGGATGTTTTCGGGCCCGATTTCCAGGATATTCCCAGGCGGGTCCCGAGCGTTGAAAAAGCGGGTAAAATACTGGGATTCAACCCGGAATATTCACTGGAAAAAGGTCTTAAAAAAACAATAGAATGGGCAAAAGAACATTATAAATCCGCAAATTCCACCCAGGCGAAGTGATGGATATGGAACCCTCAACAGCAATCATAGAAAACGAAACCGCCCAGAAACTACTCGACAAGATCGACAGCCGATCGGCAAGGATCGCTGTCGTGGGAGTTGGATATGTGGGGCTTCCGCTGGCAATTCATTTCGTCGAGGACGGTTTTAATGTAGAAGGCTACGATGTCAACGCGGAAACAGTTAAGAATCTGAATAGCGGAGTAACACACATAAAGGACGTGCCATCGGAAAGGGTTAAAAACGCGGTCGACTCGGGAAAATTCCACGCGACATCGGATGAGTCTGTCCTGGACGAATCGGACATTGTATTCATCTGTGTGCCGACCCCGTTTACAAAAAATAAAACGCCGGATATTTCTTTCATAGAAAAAGCCACGGAAACCATCGCGAGACACCTCCATCCGGGGATGCTGATTATTCTCGAAAGCACCACCTACCCGGGCACAACCCTGGAAATTGTAAAACCTCCGCTCGACGCGAGGGGATTTGTAGAAGGCAGGGATTATTTCCTCGTATTTTCTCCGGAGCGGGTGGATCCCGGTAACGAGGTTTTCACGATCGCGAACACTCCGAAAGTAGTTGGAGGAATTTCAGCCGTTTCA
>DAOVJF010000154.1 GCA_030673355.1 Planctomycetota bacterium
CATTATGCGTGAAATTGGATTAATTACCTGCCAGTCTTACGTTCGACGATGCAGCAGGATTCGATAACATCCCGTTTTTTCAGGTAAGCTAAAAGCTCGTCGGCGATTTCCATTGCCTCCGCGGCATGGGTTAATCCTCGCCGTGAAGACTGTATGACCGCAAGCGCGATGGTGACGATCGGGGATTCAAATTCGATACCTTTCCGGTTGGTTACGATGATCGTACCGCGGGTCAGGTCGGAAATATCATAAAAACCCGCCACCAGCTCATCGAAGGAGTCTACAATTCTCTCAGCAATGACGGGGGCAAGTTTTTCGCTGGTTATCAAGGCAAAATCGTCGCTCCCCAGATGGGCGAGGAAATTCTGAGGGCACGGGTTGGCATCGAGAGCGAGCAGCATCAGGTCTCCGACAGCTTTGAGCATCTGATCGCCACGGGAATAAGAATACGCGCGGTTGTAATTTTTAAATTGATTGAGGTCTGCGAAAATCACCCCGAATCTCTCGCCAGTGTTGATATGTTCCCTGAGTTCGGACTCAAATGCGGCGGCGGAGGGAAGCGAGGTGACAGGATTTTTTTCAGCGGAAGGCCGGCGTCCGGAAAGCATGACCCGGACTTTTTTAACGAGCAATTCAGGATCGAGATCGTAATCATTTGCCTGCCTTGGAATGAGAAGATATTCAAAGCCGTCGGGGATGTCTTCTTCATCTTCGATCAGGATTAAAGTACGGTAATCCAGTTCATTTGACCGGGAGCTGGTGTCGAGTTCAGAGAATTCGTTGAAGTCGACAATTAAAAGGCCGGGATTGTCGGAAGGTTCGTCCTCAACCGGGACGCCATCGAGCCTGAGGGCGATCGCAACTATGTCGGAAAGGGCCTCATCGGAAATTTTCAACCGTACCTGGGAACCCTGTCTTTCATTTTCCACGAATAGTTCTCCTGAATTCGATAGAGATGTCATTTCCCCTTGCCCAGCAGCCTGACAGTATTTAATTCACCGCTGGTTTCTTCAACCCAAAGATAGTCGGATTCATGCCTCATTAACAGGAATCCCCTGCCTTTATCTTCCAAAATCTTTTCCGGTTTGAGTACCGGGCTGGTGACCCGATCGTTAAGTTTCCCTCCTTCATCGCGAACACTGATCTGAACATGGTTTGTTGAATGACGGACTTTCAATTCAATTTTAGAGTTGCCGTTTAATTTATTGCCATGTTCGTGTGCATTTCTTATTGCCTCATTAATTAGAAGCCTGCAAGCGTTGAAATCACATCCGCTAACCTGCTTTTCACTCAGCCATTTAAGGCAGGGATCGATAATGTCAAGCCGTTCATCTCCAGTAAATATCTTTTCCCAGCCAGGCGGCGGATCGTACCCGATTACAACGAGGCTGCGGTCCTCGATGATATCGTCGCCGGGGGAAAATTCACCCACACCTGTAAGTATGCTGTCATAAAGTGCTTTTGCGGGGAGAAAATAAGCCTTTCTTATACAATTCAATAAACCCGTTTCTCCCCAGTTACTACCGGATTCGTTTCTTGCCCCGAGAAGGCCATGCGAAGCCCAGACGAGCTTTTCACCGGGCGCGAATATAAATTCCAGTTCCTCAAGCCTGGCGTCGTCAAACAATCCGAGCGGTAGGCCTTCAGGATCAAATGTTTCGATACTACCGTCCGAGGCAACTTTGAAAAGCCTGGGCGCCCCGGCACTGGCAAACCGTCCGATTTTTTGATCCTCGTCGAGGTGGATTCCAATGAGGCTGGAGAAAATTCCGGAAGACGATTCACTCTCGATCTCATTCAGCCTGGAATTGATCGCGTTCAGTGCAGTTAAAGGATTGCATGTTTTGTGAGGGATATCCGCAAGAAGCTGTCGAATAAACATGACCGACCAGCCTGTCGCAGTACCATGTTCCGCAACGTCGGCCATCCATAAGTTAATAATTCCTTCAGCCGGATCCCGGATAACCAGAACATCGCCGGCAAGCTCAGCGGTTGTCATGAAATTCGCCCAGCAAACAAGGTTACCGGATCGCAAAAATCCTGGTGTAAGTTTCTCCTGCAGAATCCGAACACGCTTTAAGTCCTCTTCAACGAGTTTCGTCATTTTCAGGCTTCGTTCAAATTCGCGGGCGGTTGCGAGAGAGTCTGCCGCGGTTCGTCCGAAAATCGCAAGGAGGTCCTTCGATTCGCTCTCGATGGCGAATTTCCACGAGCAGAGGAAGATACATACTCCCAGGACCTCTCCGTGCCGTTCAAGCGGAAGAATTCCGATGGCCTCCCTGTCTGAGGGCGCAAAGCCGGGGGGGGGTTCTTTACCACCCAGCACGGATTTGAGCCTGTTCGCAAGAATGAGTATGGGCACCCTGCTTTTTACCGCGATCGATGCGATCGCGGGGAGTCTTGACGCCCTCTGGTACATTTTCAGCGCGTCCTCTGAAAGGTCGCGCCAGGCGAGGGGTATGACGGGTTCACTTCCGGTATTCCGGGAGGGTAGCCCGAGTAATATTGCCTTGCCGGAACTTGTAAGCCCGAGAAGGTAGTCGATAATTGTATCGGCGGTTTCCCGGCTTCCACTCCCCCAGGCGGTTTCGCGGCTTAGAGACAGGATATTCCTGATTGTTTGATTTACGGAATCGAGGCTCGATCTTTCATTAACCCTGTCAAACGCAAGGGCACATTCGGCGGATGCCACGCGGCTGAGTGACAGTTCCATTGTGCCCGGTTGCTCGGAGCCGATCACCAGCATTGCAAGGACCCCGTAGGCCTCACCGGGTCGAATCGGTAACGCGCATGCCGAAAGACCGGACATGGTTTCTATATCAATAAGAGACCTCAAGCCGGGCGGGATATCGGTTTCCTGGACCCAACGCGCTTCACCGAGATTATAAATTTCCTCGATTTTCTCAGGCAACTCCTGATCCATCACCAGGGCTGGAACTTCCTCATCCAGGATGACAGTGGAATAAATCCGGAGGCCATTTTCCGATTCCGTCCAGAGGGCGACCCCAATTACGTTTTCAAAAAGGCCGGACAGGGCGAGGGAAAGGTTGTCGAGAATATCGGAACGGGCGGTAGCACAGTTAAGGATGGCTGTCAGGTTCAGGATTGCATCGAAATGGGACAATATATAACCAGTGTGTGAGCTCTCTTTTCCGATGATCTCTTCATAGACCTGGAGGTAATCGGAAAGCAGGCAGGCCCTGAGGTCTGAATGGAAAAACTCACCCAGTGCATATAAGACCTCATCGGAATCCTCGCTGTCAGGGTTAATATCAAGGTGTGGAATAATGAAAATCGGGAAAGCTTCCTCCAGTTTAAGGAGGTCCGTGTAGGAATTCGCGCTGTCGATCCAGTCGTGCAGCAGCCGGCGGATAACGTTTTCGAACCCGGAATATTCAGCTCCTTCAAGGAGGTTCGCGAAAATCTCAAGGCCGAGCCGGGCAAGGTTGGATGCTTCTTCCACGGTCGTGTCGTCCGGGACCAGTTCATTTGCCCTGGTAAACTTAACCCATCGTTCCGCAAACTCATCGAGTTCTGTACGAATGGTCCCGGCAAGTTTTATCCTCACATGAGATCTCATGAGTTTTTTTCGCACCAGGTTTAATGCAGAACAGAATTGTCTCCAGTCTGCTTAAGATCGAATTCAGCCCATCTCAACCCAGGCTTTAATAATGCTGTCTGTCTCGGCGCCTGGGATCGGGCCAGCACCGGTAAAATTAATGCTGAGTGACAGGTTGACGTCCAGCCCTTCTACGATCCTGCCATAAACGGTGTACATCCCGTTTAAACCGGCTCCGCTTTGATCGGTGTGGACGAAATAGAACTGGCTACCCGATGAACGCCTCTCAGGATTGATCTGGTCTCCCGTCCTTGCCGCAGACATGCTGCCGGCAAGGTGTGGAAGGCCGATTTCGGCTGGGAGTGTGTAACCGGGTCCGCCACCGCCAGTCCCGTCGGGATCGCCACCCTGGCTCATGAAGTTTGAAATTACTCGATGGAATATTAAGCCATCGTAAAAGCCGTCCTGTACGAGTTTTACGCAATTGGCGGTATGAATCGGCGCCTCATTTGGGAATAACTGGATTTTCATTATTCCCTTCGTGGTTTCGAAGACTACCTGGATGCCGGTTAGAAGTTCAACCTCTTCATCCGTAATCGCTTCGGGCGGCCATTCTTCATAATGTCCGAAAATGTTTTCGGGAACTTCATTTGTTTCAGTCATAGTTTCCTCTTCTTCGGTCTCAGTTTCAGTATCAATAATTTCTACTTCATCCTCCGCATCAACATCACCGGAGTCCTCATCATTTCCAGGTTCATCGTCCGTGTTGCCCTTTGGACTGGTGCCCTCGGTTTCAATAGGCTCTTCACCGTTGGCGTCTCCAAGTGCACCGGTTCCAAGGGTGTCATCCACTTCTTCAACCCCGTTCGGATCATCCTGGTCCGGGGATTCTGCCGGAGGCGGCGTACATGCTGAAAATATCAGGCATAAAATTCCAGCAAGCAGTAAGAATGAAAATACGTAGTGTCTCATGTCAGCTCCTTACAATAACAAAAAAGTTGTACGGTATTATACCAAGATTAGGCCGCATATGAAAACACGCTTTATAGTATTATTATTTATGAATAGAATTATTTAAAAATTTCACAACAGTGCTTGTGCTTTGATCCGGGCGCCAGGGATGTCATGAACATGCCGGTCGGAAGCCTCAAACGGGCTTGGAGCGTTTATAGTTACTTTTATACTTATCGCCATATTTTCCAATGCAGGTGAAGGCGCTGGGATACTGGCGGTTCTGATACTGGCGGCATTTTTACTGATGCTCGGGACTTTTAAAATTACGGCTATGGTTGGATGGGTGGGTGACATGATCGATCCGGCATCGACCGGTGTTAAGCACGCTTTGTATGGAGCGTCGGCATTGATGCTTTTACTTGTGATTCCCTTCCTCGGGTGGCTGGTGTTGTTCGGACTAGCATGTATCGGGGTTGGAGCCGCATTGATGAGTTATTTCCCGGCCAGAAGGGTGACGGATCAGCCATCATTACCAACGGATGTCGGGGATGACAATAAGCCATTAGACGGGTAGAGATTTCTCAACCTGATACGAAACTGTTTTCTGGATATAAAAATGAGTGGTCTAAACCGCTCGTTTTTAATTTAACAATTTCAAAATTTTTTAAAACGGAAAGATCTTCCATAAAACAGTGTAATTCCCATAACCCGAACCTAGATCAATTAAATTCATTCCGGCACCGGGATCAAAGTCATGATCGAATCGAAAATGCTTCGCTACATATGTATTACCATAGAGATCAACAGTAACCTGATTGTCATACATATAACTAAAACCAGTGTAACTGGTGCCCCAGACCAGGGAGTCTTCGTACTCGCCATCAAGATTGTACATGGTAAGGTAAGCATTCTCTCTGAAATCAAGTTGATGGAAATGCACGCCTGGACCTATGTCCATATCAATCTCCTCATCATTTTCATTTCTCAGGTTACCACTGATGAATAATCGGTTTCCGGAAATTGCGATATCAGTCCCAGAATCCCAAATCAAGCGCCCCCGCTTTAATGACCATACCACTTCACCATTAGAATTATATTTAATAAACCAGTAACCAGTAATATAGGAATTATCGTCTGAGTCAACTACAAAAGAGTCTGCACCGAAGCTAGAGTAAGCGCTCCATATCAATTCTATATTCTCATCGTACTTCCTAAATTGAGACTCCATGATATAAATGTTACCAGAATCTGATACAACCAAGCCCTCTGCAGGTCCCGGGATCGTATCGGTTTGATTTATAAGCTCAAGGTCGGGGGTAAATTCCTGGATGGTATGGTATTTTTCGGAATAAGTTACAATCCAGGTCGGTCCAAACCATGGATCCCATTCAGTGTATCCATCATATTCGTGAATTGCATCCACAGTAATTATGTTCCCGGATGGTGTAGTATCGATATAGCTGTAACCACGCTTAAAATAGTGGTTTCCCGTTAGCTCCTGGGAGGTTATTTCATTCACGATATTACCATCAGAATCAATATGCATTATGAACCCATTCGAGTATCCACCACAGAGATAAATCTCGTCGGTATCTGTAATGGTGAAATCAGGCGAGGCGAATATACTAAAAGTAACGGTCCACTCCAGAGATTGTCCTTCAGAAAACTTCTTCAGATAACCTCCCATAGCTGTTTCCCCCAATATAAACACATCACCATTGCTGTCAGTGGCTATTTCAAAGATCGCCTGCATATGGTCTGGCTCTGAAACTATTATGTACGTCGCTATTTCACTAATTTCCACAAGCAATGGCTCATCGAGCATATCCGATAATCCAGCAGAATCTGTAACCCGAAGCATAACGGGATAAAATCCAACGTTATAGTTCCGTATTTCCGGATTCTGTTCTTCGCTCTCCACGATGAATCCTTCACCTTCGTCGTATGTAAAATCCCATTCCCATTTGGCGATGTCATCATCACCGTCTTCATCAGTGGATTCGTCAGTAAATTGGAAAGTATGCC
>DAOVJF010000423.1 GCA_030673355.1 Planctomycetota bacterium
CCACAAATACATTCCTTCCACAAATACATTCCTTCCACAAATACATTCCTTCCACAAATACATTCCTTCCACAAATACATTCCTTCCACAAATACATTCCTTCCACAAATATATTCCCCTGGGTGGCTGTGACAGGCAGGATTCCCTATAACTTTCCCTTATAAATAATCACTCTTTCAGCCAGGATTTGATGACCTTCGACGCTGCTGCCGGGTCCTCTTTTATCATCTTCTCGATCTCTTCTCTGATCTTCAAACGTTCGAGCGTTTCAGGATCGGCGTCGGGAAGGTCGACCTCGATCTCCTCGATCTCCGCCTCGGCTGTTGACTGCAGCATCATGGTCCTGTCAAGCGGTTTCAGGAAGGCCTTAACAGCCATCCAGAAGATCAGGAGCACCATAAAGACAATAAGCGCCCTGATAACCAGCTCTATAATTTCCTTCGCTGTCATCGCCGGAACCGCTGCCAGCTCGTCCCGCAGGCTCGTATCGAATTCCATGAACGAAACATTAATGCTGTCGCCGGACGTGATATCGAGTCCGGCGGCGCCTGCTACTATATTTTCAACATCCAGCTTTTCGCTGGGGCCTACGTCGACCGGGCTGTCGGAATCGATTACTACACTTACAGAGCAGCTCTTGATGGTTCCGGGCGCCTGGGTACGTAATTCGTGAGTGGATGACACCTCGTAATTTTTTACGATGGTCGAGCTGTCGGCCTCGAACGGGTTGCCCGATGTGCCCGGATACGACGGGATGTTGCTGGCGGTTCCGGGGATACCCGCCGACGCGTTCCAGCCTTCGCCCGATGTTGAATCTTCGGATAATTCTTCGCTCATTAAAACGCCGTGAGTGGTTCCGCTGATCGGATCATATGTAAGGCTCTCGGTCTCAACCTCGTCGAAATCCATCTCGCATGTAAAACTGACCGCGACCTTCCCGAAACCATATGCGGGTTCCAGGACCCTCCTGATATCATTGGATTTCTCCTCCTCGTAATTGCGCCGGGCTTCTTCCTGCGTGGGCAGGAGCCCCATGGAATTGTCGGATGTGGGTCCGGTAAGGAGGTTCATATGTTGATCGATAATTGTTACCTGGTCGGGATTAAGAGTCCCGATCGCGCCTGCGACAAAAGTCCGAACAGCGCCGATCTGGTCGCGGGGCAGGGTGGTTCCTGGCTTCAACCCAAGGACTACACTGGCGGCGGGTTCGATCTGCTCCGAAATAAATGGTGTCGGGTCGGGGATTGTCAGGTGCACACGGGCAGCGGTAACTTCCACAAGGCTCATCAGGGTACGAGCGAGTTCTTCCTCGACAGCCTGGTCGTACCGTGCACGCTGGAGGAAATCGCTGAGCCCGAGCGGGGAATCGGCGAGAATGGCATAACCGTCGATACCCGATGGCGAGAAACCATCGGCGGCGAGTGCGATCCTCAACTCGTCCACATTTTCCGCCGGGACGTGAATGCTCTCACCGCCGTCCTTGATTTGGTACTCGACATTCCGGCTCTGGAGCTCGGAGATGACTTCTCCCGCGTCGCTTGGGTCCAAATCGCCATAAAGAAGCGCGTAAGCGGGATGTCTCGCGACAACCACCCAGACAGTAAGCGTGACGATCAGGATCAGCATGGAGGCAACAAGGATCAGTCGCTCGCTTGAATTCAACCTGGTCCAGAGGAGGTTGAATTGTTCAATGAATGATAGTTTGGTTTCTTCTTCCATTTATGCCCCCGACAGGGTACAGGTTGAAGCCGGAATGTTAAGACCAATCTAATTAAAAGTCAGACGGGCATTCGGCTTATTTCCTGGTAGGCTTCAAGAACCTTATTCCTGATTTCAATTAGTAATTCGAGCGCAATACTGGCCTTGGTGGATGCCAGCATGACCTGGTGGAGTTCCACCGGTTTTCCGAGTGCAAGGTCAACCGTTAACTTCTCGCTTTCTCTGGTGAGATCGTTCACGCTGTTAATCCCTTTCGCAAGGAGGTCAGCAAAGTCGACCGGAGGCTTTTCGCCGGCTTCCTCGATCGAGGGGACCTTGAAAATAGGGATAGTTCCCGGTAGTGGATTCACTATTCTCATCGAATCAGTCATGGCGCTCACATACAGGAATGTCCTCACCATCGGGTGGGGCTCTGTTTGTTCCTGCATTTTTAATATCCTTAATCAGGGGCAAAATTTTCAATTAAATTGGATTTGATTGGATTTATTTTACCGGGATTAAATCCGGTTTAACGCTACCTTCCGATCGCAAGGGTCCTCATTAGAAGCTGCTTGGTGGTCTCGAACACCGACATATTCGATTCGAAAGATCTCTGGGACTCGATAAGATCGACCATTTCAATGATCGGATTAACGTTCGGGTATAACACGTCCCCGTTAGCATCGGCATCCGGATGCCCCGGGTCGTGGACGATATTGAACGGTGTCGAATCCTGGGTGATCCCGACAACCCTGACCCCTGCGTACGGCATCGGGTCATCGTGCCACCTTGAACCGGCAGTGAAACCGGGGGGGAATCCCGGTGGAGGAGGAGGAGCGTTCCGTGCCGCGAAAACCGCGAGGTGCCGTCTGAAAGGCCCGCCTTCTGGGGTGCGGGTTGTAGAGGCGTTCGCGATGTTGTTCGCGATGAGGTCCATCCGCAGGCGCTGCGCGGTCATTCCACTGGCGGCGATATCAAGCGAGGTGTAGAGAGCCATTAATTACCGCCTCCCCTCGCTGATAGCAGTACGCAATCCAGCCAACCGACGGCTTACCAGCTCGGTAAGGATCGAGTACTGGATCGCATTTTTCGCCTGTTCAGCCATCTCGTGATCGATATCGACATTGTTGTTATCGAGCCTCTGAGTTGTGGCGTCATCGGTATAGATCAGGCCGTAATCGGTCGGGGTTCCCTGGAGACCCCTGTAGATAGATCCGGGAATGTGACGCGGGTCGGTGCGTCGAAGGCTGGTGTCCTGTCCGCGGCCACGGTTAAGCTCACGATCGAGGTAATCTTCAAATCGAAGCCGTAAAGCCTTGTGACCGGGAGTATCGGCATTCGCGATGTTGTGGCCGATCAAATGCGCTCGGCTGGCTGCAGCGTCGAGGGCAAATTCCAGTGCAACCTGAGTGCGGTTATTAAA
>DAOVJF010000419.1 GCA_030673355.1 Planctomycetota bacterium
AGACCTTAACCGTGATCGTCCGGAGCTGATTCTACAGGGAAATTATTCTTATTCCGATTCGGTGTCCGGGTTTTCAACGACTCACGATTCGTGGAGCGTGGTTCTAAACCTATCCTGTAACCTCTTCGATGGCGGCAGGAGCGAGAGTGAGGTCGAGCAGGCCGAGGCCAACCGTGACGCGGTCAGCGCCCGGCTCCAGGAAACCCGCACCCTGATCGAGCTTGAGGTTGAGAGAGAATTCAGGGAAATCGCGAATTCCATCCAGCGAATCGAGGTTACCGGCGCGACTCTTGAAAGTGCACGGGAAGCGTTGCGAATTGCTGAACTTGGATATGGGCAAGGGGTAATTACGTTAATAGATTACCAGGACACCGATCTCGGACTTCACCAGGCTGAGATTCTGCATATACAGGCTGTTTACAGTTTCTTAATTGCCGAAGCAAAATTACGTGCGGCGATGGGGGAACCTTTTTGAGTAGATGAATTTAATCATCCCCTGACAGCACCTCAAGTGCCTGGTCAATCTTCATTAAGAGCCAGCCACTCTGTTCAACTTCCCGCTGAAGCATAAGCGCCTTAACCGCCTGAGTCCTGGTTCCCGGAAAAAGATCGTAATATTTGAAGCGTTGCAGCCCGTATATTGCACCCTCCCTGACAAACTGCCCTTCATTACTAATACAATTTGTCAGTACGAAGATCGAGTAGGCGGATGGCATCGTCCCGACTGAATATAGTATTCCGCTCGTATCTTCAATGTCGGGATTTTCAAGCGCATCAATCAGTAAAGGTAGAAATTCCACGTACCCGAGACCTCCCATAACGTTAATTGAAACATTAATCCAGAATTTATTTTTCTCCTCAAGTGCCTGAAAATATATTGCTGAAACGCCGCCCCATAAGACATCCCGATCCATTCCCATCTCATCCCATAGAATTACTTGTGGTTGCCCCATGAGGAACCTGAGCCAGTCAATTGTTTCCTGGTCGACAACAGGAGCCTGCACCAGCACGGGACGTTCCGGCGGCCATGGTGGCATGATCTCCGGGTTCCCCGGTGATGAACCACCACAACCGGAATTTAAACACAGAGTTAGAATTAAAGTAAGGAAAATTACTCTCCGCATGGCTGACCCTCCTAAAGGCCGTCATCGATTCAAATATAACCAATTTTAGTGATTCAGGTCAATAAAATAAAGTTCATTCTCATAGGCCGGTCTTGAAATTTGTAATTCCACACCACATATGCCTAAAATACCCTCATCAGTCCAATTAATCATTCGATCCGCCAATAAGAGGAGAAGGCTTATGCACAGCCGGGCACGAATCGTAATTCCAATCCTCGTAATTATTATCGCTATTCTGGTTGTCTTTAATTTTTTCAGCGACAACACCGACCCGAACAGGCTGATCATTTCCGGCAACATAGAAATCACTGACGCACAGCTTTCTTTCCAGGTTCGCGGAACCGTGATTGAACGTCCGGTCAATGAAGGCGATTCTGTGACAGAGGGACAGCTTATCGCAAGGCTCGATTCAACCGACCAGGAACTTCTCGTCGCGCAGGCCGGAGCGAATGTAGATTATGTAGAAGCGGTCCTTGCAGAACTCAATGCCGGAACACGTCCGGAAGATATCCAGCGTGCCGGTGCCCAGGTCGAGCAGGCGCGCGCACAACTTGCCGATCTCCTCAGCGGGAGTCGGGTACAGGAAATTATCGATGCCGAAGCCGCGCTCGAACGTGCCCAGGCAGGTCGCAACGCGGCACAGTTCCAAAGGAATCTCGCCCTTTCGGATTTCGAGCGGTTTTCCAATCTCTATGAGGCAGGTGCAATCACCCAGCGAGAATTCGAAGCGTCACATACAAAACTTGATGTTGCGGAAACCGCGTTAGTGCAGGCTCGGATGACAATCGCCAGCGCTGAACAATACCTTAGCCTTCGCGAGGAGGGCGCGCGTCCCGAACAGATCGCGCAGGCCCAGGCCGCTCTTCACCTTGCGCAGGCGGGATACGCGCTCGCCATCGCAGGACCGCGCCCGCAAACTATCGACCAGGCTGAAGCTCAGGTGAATATCGCAAATGAATCCCTCAGGCAGGCAATGCGCCAGCTTGAATACACCCAAATCTTCGCTCCGTTCGACGGGGTCGTGCTGAGTAAATCTGTCGAGGCGGGTGAGTATGTCAATCCGGGTTCGACAGTCGTGACTATCGGGCAGCTCGATAAAGTCTGGCTTCGCGCGTTTGTTGTCGAAACCTGGCTCGGACGCATCAATCTCG
The DNA here is from genome assembly GCA_030673355.1 of Planctomycetota bacterium. Lineage (GTDB taxonomy): Bacteria > JAJVIF01 > JAJVIF01 > JAPKYR01 > JAPKYR01 > JAPKYR01. Next base: position 2,276 of record DAOVJF010000419.1, read on the forward strand.
GGCAGGAAGTCGAGGTCACGACCGACACATATCCCGATCGCGTTTATCCCGGCACGATTTCATACATCAGCGACCAGGCGGAATTCACCCCGAAGATTGTCCAGACGTCGGAGGAGCGGGTAAATTTGATGTACCTGATCAAAATCGAACTCGATAACCCGAACCACGATCTCAAACCCGGCATGCCCGCCGACTGCATGATCGACTTTGGGGATATGGAATAAACCTTCTAATAATTTAAAGGATAGGAAGAGTTGAATATGGCGAGTGGGGGGGGGATGTTCGGTTGTCGTTGGTAGTTGTCCCGTTTTTAAATTTATTCCAAATCGGTTTCATCAAGCTCCGCCATTTTTAAGAGGTGCTTTAATAGTCCGATTTTTACAGCCTTATTCCTGTGCATTGGGATTGAGATTCGCACGGTGCTTCCTGTTTTTCCGTAGATATGATGGCTGCCTTTGACTCTCAACAGTTTCCAACCGTTGTGTTCGAGCACCTTTGCTGGTTCTTTCCCGGTGATGGATTTCATATGGCGATTTCGATAACTCTGTCATTATTTTTGGGTTCGGGTTCGTCGATGTCAACGGACAAACAGGCCTCGATTGCTTCATACAGGTTTTGCAGAAGCTCTTCGAAAGTTTCGCCCTGGGTTGCGCATCCGGGAATTGCAGGGACTTCAGCCCAGTATCCGCCCTCCTCTGCGTCGTGAACTACCACTTTAATTTTCATATTTCACCTCACGATAACATGAGCATCATCAATGTGATGTACATTATACCAAGTAGATTCCAATCTTGCATTTTAACGGTGACAAGCATGTTCGGCTGGAAGCAAAACTCCGCTTGTCTCCGGCACCCGGCAAAATAAATTTTGGGGAATTCCTTTGCCCGATAAATCCAG
>DAOVJF010000628.1 GCA_030673355.1 Planctomycetota bacterium
AAAACCAAAAAAAAACGCATGAGCAACGGCAACGCCTGCAACGCCAGCCAACCGCAGGATGCGGTCGTCACGGGTAATCCGACTGCAAGATGCAGTCGGCACGTATTGCTACGAGAGGTCACGGAGCATGATCGTGAGCTTACTGTCGAGTAGACGTCCGATCTCGACGAGGTTGCCAAGAAGTGTCGGAATCTCGCGGTAGCGCTCGATAAAATCGCCGATGCCGCGGTAAACCAGTAAGGAGTAATCGATCGCGAGTTCGGGGGGACCGAACTTCTCGAGCCGTCGAATGAGTTCCTGCATTCCCTCATCCAGGATCATCTTCGCAGCTTTAGTGCTGGGACCGCGAACGATAAAATCGCGCCCGAAATCCGGTGGCAGCATGCATCTCTTTTTTCCCCTCAGGAGTGGACGGACCAGCCCGGTCGCCTCGATCGCGCGGTGGCGGATGCCGAGTTCGATATCCGAGGTTTTCGTGAGGTGGAAGGTGATCTGGAATTCCGGGGGTTGCGGGAACATATGGACGGTTTCTTCATACTCCAGCACCCTGGGAGCGACCGTAATTTCTACAGTAAAACCTCTCCAGTGACCTTTCAGGATTGGTCCGGGGAGGAGCGGTCCCTCTGTAACAGTCATACCCAGAAGGCCGGCAAGCTTATACTCGTCCAATTCCTCGGCCTCAATTCCGTCGAGACAGCGTTCGTCTTTGCTGAAAACGACGTGCATATCTAATTATACAACTAAATTTAATCGTTTTTAAAGAGATATGTTAATTTAAATCAATGTAATCCATAAAAAATTTCATGTCCGCCCGGTTGATCCATTGAACTTCGCAAGGATTATTGATAGTAATATTCCGATTATAATTCCCAGGACACCACCAATTATAACACCGGCTAAAGTTCGAAACAGCGACAAAATCAATGGCGTATGGATGTGGCAGAAAGTGTTGACCATCGATGTGAGCGCGATCGATCCTACAACGAGTCCGGCATACATCACCGCCCGCCTGTAGAGGAATCCTGAACATCCGACCATCAGGCCGATCAACAGAGCCGGATGTCCGATAAACATTTCTTTCGTGCGGGGACGGGCATAGAGCATGGTTTCGAACCATCCGCGAATCTGATTTTCCCAGGCGGCGACCGAAAGAATCGGGAAATT
>DAOVJF010000402.1 GCA_030673355.1 Planctomycetota bacterium
CGATAGCTGGAAGCTAACGGCACGCAGGGGAAATCCTTAATTCAAACCATTTGTAGTAAGGTTTCTTAAATCAAATTTCTTTCCCGATAATCAAAAAAAATCCATTAATCTTTTCCACTCAAGGCTGCCCTGTGGTATAACCTTTTGCGGGTGGGGTAAAATTCTTGCGTATGAGAAAGGGGAATCTTAATGCCCGATTATCCATACACAACCGTACCGGGACGTATCCGGGGATTTCTGGAGACCATCAGATCGGTCGCTGTGCCCGAGAAAGCAAATCGTAACTGGCTTCCGAAAATCGGCCTGAATTCAAGTAACGACCGCACGATGCTCAGCGTGTTGAAATATATCGGCTTCATAAACGAGCGGGGAAAACCGACCGACTTGTGGAAAAATTATCGCAGGGCGAACCACGAGGAAGTGCTGGGCGACGCGATCCGTACGGCTTACAATTCACTATTTAAGGTCCACGAGAATCCATGCGGATGTTCGACTAAAGAGTTAAAGGATTTTTTCAGGGCCGAGACGGAGTCGGCAGAGGGCACTATAAGCAAGATGGTCGACACGTTTAACGCGTTGTGCCGTATGGCAAGTTTCAGACCGGGGAATTCGATCGAGAGTGCGCTACCGGAAATTCCCGGGATCCGGATGAAGGATGTCGGGCACGCAAAATTTGCCGACGGACGGGATCCGGGTAAAAATGTAACGATCAATATTAATATAAATCTTCCGGAGACAATGGATGAGGAAGTGTACAAAAGAATTTTTAAAGCGTTGAAAGAGGAACTGTTCTCGATGGATCAGGTTATTACACCTCGTTGATAAGTCCTTCGATCATTCCGAAATATGAACCCCACGCGCTGATTACGATAATTGCCGCGGTAATCATAATCATGAAGTAAACCGCGAAGTAAATAAAATTCACCATAACAGAACTCATCGAATCGATATCCTGCTCGTAATATTCGGCTAGTTTATCGAGCATGATCTCGATACTACCGGCAACCTCCCCTGCCCCGATCATACCGGACATCTGCGACGGGAAAATCCCGCTCGCGACCATGGCGTCGCGTAGATCCATACCGTCCATGATGTGAGCCTGCATCCGGTCGACAGCATCCCTGAACGATCGGTCCTGGAGGATTTCCTTCGATACATCGAGGCCCTGCAGGATCGATACCCCGGCTTTAAACTGAAGGCTGAAAATACGGCAGAACCTTGCCAGGTTGATTGTGCGCATCAATTTTCCGAGACCCGGAATTTTGAAACCGATCTCGCGATAAACTTTGTAGCCGGGAGGGGTCATGCCGATAAGCACTATTACCCCGAAAATAAACCAGAAACCCATCAGGACTGCAAACAACTCTGCAGTGATTGTCCCAATCGCCCGCAGGAGAAGCGAGATCAGGAAACTAAAACCGAGAAGGGTGAACGGGTAGATAAGTTTCCCGAGTATTTTTAATCTCAGCTTGCTCTCGTTTTCATAGAGTTGGGCGAGATTTTCAGCCACGAGGTCGAGAGTTCCTGAATTCAGCCCGGCTTCGACCATACGAATGTAGAGTTTTGAAAAGACCTTCGGACGCTCGGCCATCGCCTGGCCGAACGGCACACCGTTGGCGATCTGATTCGCGACATGCTGACTTGCTTCGGGAAGCAGCCTCCCCTGCTCGCTTTCCGACAAGAGGCTCAGAACCTGGGTGATTGGAATGTCGGTCTTGACGAGGGTGGCGAATTTACGGGTATAGGCCGCAAGGCGTTGAACCGAGACGCCACCGAACCCGGGAGCGTCCTGTGGCTCTTTAGGAATGATTTCTGTAATCGACGTGGGTATCCAGCCTTTCTTTTTCAGGAGCAGGGTAGCGACTTCACGAGAGTCGGCGGAAATTGTTCCTCTCTGGCGTTTGCCATAAGCGATGCATTCGTAACGAAATTCAGCCACGTATTTATTATACACGGAACCGGGGTTTATCTGTAAGGTTTGGGGTTTTTTGAACCCCGCCATGAAGGATGGCGCTTGCAGGAGGCTATCGGGGGGGTTAAAATCAGGTACAACCCTGAATCAGGGAGACGCAAGTGAAACATCGGATTATCGGTGAAACCGACCAGACTGTCGCGATCGAACTCTCCGAGGGAGAATCAATTTTCGGACGCCTTGGGACACTTCTTTTTGTGAAGGGCGCCGTGAAAAGCGACACGAATCCGGAGGGGCCATACTGGACAAGTGTAAGCCAGACAATCTCCCCTGAGGGTACGACTCCAATTATCGTGTACCGGTGCGAATCCGGAAACGGGCTTGTCGGTTTCAGCACGACCGGAATTGGAAAAATTCACCAGATCATAATGGAGCAGAACAAAAGGGTAATCGTAAAGCGGGATTCGATAATCGCGGCATCCGAGGGTGTTCAGTGCGACAGGCTGCACCTTCCGGGAGAGGACGATGGCGACGTTAGCCCTCACCTGTTTGTGACACTGTCAGGATCGGGAAATGTATACCTTCACGGGCCGGGGAATCTTGTGGATTTCTCACTATCGCCAAAAGAGAACCTTGTTGTGGACGGGAAAAATTTACTGATGATGGATTCATCGGTCGATCATATGCCGAAACCGGTCGGGAAACCCGGTCAGGACAGCCCGTACCCATATATCCTTCTAATGCAGTTGACCGGCCCGGGCCAGGTGATCCTCGATACGCAATCATGATTTGAACGCAATATGTTTCTTTCCGGTCTAATATGTATTAAATGGTTACTGGAATTCTCCCGAGGAACCTTACTATGAAAATCAGGATACTCCCAATTCTGGCCGTCACAACCATATTTTTATTTTTGATACCACAGACCGGTAATGCTGAAGCCACATCGCTCGACCTGATCGACGCGTTCACGACATCCCCCGGAAGTATCGCGAGGGTCGGATTTTTCGATGAAAACTCGCAAATCGATCTCATGTTTGAGTTCGATGTGGAAACCGATACTTCGGAAACCTGCAGGTTAACGTGGGATGTATACGACCGGTACGGTGGAAAAGCATACTCCGGCGTCAGGGAACTTCAATGTGAGAACGGCTTCAACCGTCTGAGAGTCGACAACGCGATTCCGATCGATCTCGGTACCGGTCAACAGGTCTACAATGTTTACGCGTCGGTCAGGGTCGGATCGATGAAGGACGATACCGGATTCGAGGTCAGGATCCAGAGTCCTCCACGTCTGCCGGGCGTTTCGATCGAGGATGTCAGGCTGACTCCAAGGGAGGACAATGTACTCGGGCCTGAACTGGGGGATGCCGCGATACCATACACACTTGAGATCGATTTCCGTGCAGAGAATATTATAAGCTGGGCACATGCCGAGATCAGGTGGC
>DAOVJF010000016.1 GCA_030673355.1 Planctomycetota bacterium
CCCATAATCCCGCTGCCAGCACAAGAAAAATGGAGCAAATAAAAGAGAATATTGAGGATGAGATAAAAAGCGAAGGGCTGGAGGGAGCGATTGAAACCTCCATCAATGAACGTGGTCTCCTGATCAGGTTCACTGATGCTGTATTGTTCGATCCAGGCAAGGCTGAAATTAAGCCTGAGGCAATCCCCGTACTTGACGTGGTAAACCAGGAAATTGCCAGCATCAATAACCGGGTCGCGGTTGAAGGACATACCGATTCAACCCCAATCAGGACAGCCCGGTTCCCATCGAACTGGGAGCTCTCAACCGCACGGGGGACCGCGATAATTCACTATGCAATTGAAAATGGCGGGATAGCACCTGAACGTCTCACCGCTGCCGGTTATGCCTTCTACCATCCGGTTCTTCCGAATACCACTGCCGAGAATCGTGCCCTGAACCGTCGGGTGGACATCATTATCCTCAAATCCGAGGAAATCATAGATGCTGAACGCAGGGTGGACGCGCTAAATTACCTTGAAAGTGGTTTCAGCGACGGTATTATCATTGAAACTCCTGAAATTGCAGAGGAGTCGATGGATGAATCTCCGGAAGATAACTCAACAGAAAATGACACCCCGGAGATGGACGTTATTAATGAGGATATGGATACTGAGCACGAATCCGGCGAGGGTGTCCCTTCTGATGGATAAACCGATTTATAAAGAGGAAATTAATTATGGCTGAAGATAATGCTAAAGATGAAGGCGCAGTGGAGAAAAAACCGCAGGCTCCGGAAAAGAAAAATTCCAATATGGGAATAATTATCGGCCTCGTTGTGGTTATCCTTCTCCTTGGTGGTGGTGGATTTTACTTCTTCACCACTATGAACGCTGCCGATGCATTACCCGAGGATGAAGAAGAACCCGAAATCACCGAAACAAACATTTATTTCAGTGGTTTTGAAACCAACATCGTCAACCTTGCTGAGAGCGAAGAATCAGACTATCTGTATCTTAAATACGGCTTTGATGTCGAACTCATTAAAGAATCCGTTGGTTCGGAAATCTCGGTCAGACTCCCGAGATTGACTTCCTTGATCGCCGGGGTGATGAGCAACCGGGAATGGCTTGAAATTGCCACTGCCCAGGGTCGGGACCGCCTTGCAAGGGAATTAATGAGCGAACTGAATGATGCCCTCGTAACACCGGAGGAAGAAGAATCAGAGGAAGGACCGGTAGACAAGATCATCGGCCTTTATTTCACAACCTTCGTTGCTCAATAACCTTGAAAAATAATTAGGGCTAAACCTTAGGGTTTTGGGATATATTGACGATATAATAATATTAAGAGGTTTCCCGGTTGAAGGGATTACCGTATTAGGTAATAATTTTTAGTCATGGCTGAAATTCTCTCACAGGAAGAAATCGATGCCCTTCTGAATGCTCTGGATGTGGAGGAAATTCCAGAGGAAGTTTCCAAACCCGACGGCACCCGTCGCATAAAGGAATATGACTTCAAACGTCCGGATAAGTTCTCCAAAGACCAGATCAGAACCCTTCATATGGTGATGGAGGGTTTCGCGCGATCCTGGTCGACATTCCTGTCCGGTAAACTCAGGAGCCTCGTTCATGTCGAAATTGTATCGATCGACCAGTTGCCATATGAAGAATTCATCAAATCGACTTTCAGTCCATCGGTGATCGCGATTATCTCCATGGAGCCACTTGAGGGAAATGCGATCATGGATATTTCCCCACCGGTGGCGTTCTCAATTATCGAAAGGCTTGTCGGCGGTACCGGATCGGCTATGACGAATGTCAGGGAACTCACCGAGATTGAAGAAGCATTGATGGTTAATGTTATCAGTGATGCTTTACGGGTCCTCAAGAACTCTATGGGAGAACTTTTCCAGGCAAATCCGCTGCTGGAAGGAATTGAGTATAATCCACAATTTACACAGGTTGTTCCCCCTGGCGACATGACCCTGTTTATCTCATTTGAGATGCGGATTGAGGATGCCCGCGGAATGTTCGGTCTGTGCCTTCCGCATATGCTTCTGGAGTCGGTTCTTGGCACACTGTCGACAGAAAGATTTTTCCGCAGGGCAAGCCAGAAGGAAGACGAAACCGAGGACCGTACCCAAAATGTCATACAAACTCTGGGGCCTACAAACCTGGATATCCGGGTTGAGATTGGAACGGCAAATTTAAATATAGACCAAATTCTTAAAATCAGTCCCGGAGACATTATCAAACTTCCAACCAGAACCGATGATACGATCAAGGTTTTCATTGGGGACGATCCTAACCCGCAATTTTTTGCCAGGCCTGGAACAATTGGACGTTTCAAGGCCATCGAGATTATGGATTTTTACGAGGAGTAAATTATGGGTCTATCGCAGGACGAAATTAATGGATTAAGGGATGACGGAGCGGACGGCTCATCGGAGAATAATCCGAAATTATCTGTGATTCAAAAAATGGCAGCCCGCATGACCGAGTCGGTTGAGAACATTATCCCGGTGCTTATCGGTTCGACCGGTGAAATGAAAGTTGGCGCGCATGAACCGGTACAGAAACAACTTGATGAGTTGCTCGGTTCGCTGCCTGAAAACAATGCATATTTCATATTCACTGAACCAACCCTGACAACATCTGTCCTCGTTGGCTACATCGACTTTGAAATGGCGCTTGATCTGAGCCAGAAAATGATGGGGCAGGAAGGAGAGGAAGAGCTTAACGAGGCTCTGTTGTCCGCATTAAACGAGGCTTTCAACAATATTCTGGGGGCATATGATACCGCACTAAAAGAAGAATTTGGTATTGATGTTGAACACGGCGACTTGAAATTCCTGGAAGGCAAACCAGTTGATACTGTCACAGCCGAAGCCGGTATGGCAGCCGATACAATGATTTGGCATATCCCGATGGTTGGGACAATCGATGATGGGTCGTTCAAGCTTGGATTACTAATTAGTGAAGCCGCCATGAATGAAATCGCTGAAAAACACCCGGCTGTTACTGAAGCAAAAGCTGCGCCGGAAGATGCTAAAGCAGAGGCCGATGAAAAACCAGCCGGAGATTTATCGGACCAGGCTGAAATTGATGCCCTTGTCGCAGCACAAAAACAAGACGAGGTACAAGCTCCGGTAACAGGTGCTTCAGCGGAACAGCCGGAATCTCGAACCGTTCCGACAGCTGTATTCGAAGAACTTGCTCCCAGAGAAAGTATTGGTGAAACCAGGGGCATTGATCTTATTCTCGATGTACCACTCGGTGTAACTGTGGAACTCGGGCGGAAAACACTTTCGGTGCGTGATATTCTTGCATTAAACCCGGGAAGCCTGGTGGAGCTTGAAAAACTCGCCGGAGAAGCGGTCGACCTCCTGGTAAACGGGAAACTTTTTGCCCATGGAGAGGTAGTTGTCATTGACGAAAACTTCGGCGTAAGGGTATCGACGATCATAACCCCTAAGGAGCGTATCGAGAAATTGAGCGAAGGATCCTGACGGTAAAGATAATGTCGGAAATTTCACCCATCACTTCTAAAAGGGTGGGGTTTTTTATGTAAAAATTACCCTTCTCCATGTGAGCCACCCGATCCGGCGATGCCGTCATGGTTCGGCTCGGGCTCATCATCGGGTTTGATATCACTGGTTTCAGGATGTTCGATTTCTGTTCGAAGAGTCATCAGGAATGCCACAATATCCGCAATTGCCGCACCTTCACTGTCACCACGGAACGGGGGCATAATCACAACCTCGGGCCTTAGAGTCCTTGGATTATCGATCCATCGCGCTAGCCATTCCGCGTCCCGCCCCAATCCTGCGTCATCGAGTGCCCGGCCGCCTTCGATTCCCTCACCGCGAAGCGTATGACAGATCAGGCATCGTCCACGGTTATCGCCGTAGAAATACGCTTCACCGAGTTCCGCCTTTCCGTCTTCCAGGTCGGCTGTCGGGTCAAAAGGCAATTCATTTTCAGTATTTTCATCAATTGCTTCAGTTGAAGTGTTATCGGCCGTGCCCTCCGGAACAACATCATCACCCGGCGCTCCTGTTTCGGATGTTCCCGCACAGGAAAAACTTAGAAAAAGGACCAGGAATGCAGTTGTGAAATACTGTCGCATGACAGCTAAATGTTACCACAAATCCTGTATCACAGGGTTGCCGGGTATATCGGTGATACCAAAAATAACAGGTTAATAATCACTAACTAATTCAAGAGGTTTGACGATCATTATGATATACTCAATTTTTACATCGTGAGGAGCCAGCGATGAGCGAGACGAAATATATCTTTGTTACCGGCGGAAACCTTTCCGGACTCGGAAAAGGCCTTGCCGCGGCCAGTATGGGAAGACTCCTTAAAAGCAGGGGTTTGAGCGTAAGCATCCTCAAGGTTGACCCGTATATAAATGTTGATGCGGGCACGATGAGCCCCTACCAGCATGGAGAGGTGTTCGTGACAAAAGACGGTGCCGAAACCGATCTCGATCTCGGTCACTACGAACGCTTCATCGACATCGACCTTACCGAAAAATCCAACATCACCACCGGGCAGGTTTACCATGCGGTAATTGATAAGGAGAGAAAGGGATCGTATCTCGGCGCGACTGTACAGGTTATTCCCCACATAACCAATGAAATTAAGGACCGCATACACGGTTTAAGCATCCAGAATGAAGAGCGTCCCGACGTTGTGATAGTGGAGATCGGCGGTACAGTGGGCGACATCGAAAGCCTCCCGTTCCTTGAAGCGATAAGGCAGTTCAGGATGGACCAGCCGAGAGGCCATGTTCTGAATATCCACCTGACTTTCCTTCCCCTGGTTTCAACTACAAAAGAGCTTAAAACTAAACTTACCCAGCATGCTGTAAGGGCATTACGTGAGATCGGAATCCAGCCGGACATCCTTCTTTGCCGGTCGACGCAGGAGATGAACGACGATGTTAAGAAGAAAATCGCGTTGTTCTGTAATGTTCCGATCGATTCTATTTTCTCCGATGTGGATGTTGATAATATCTATTTCATCCCCCTGGTTTTCGAGGAAATCGGGGTTGGATCGAAACTGGTCGAACTCCTCAACCTGGAATGCGGCCCCCCCGATCTTTCCGACTGGATTGGCATGGTGGACGCGATTAAAAATCCTGAGGCGAAGATAAAAATCGCCCTGGTCGGGAAATACGCAATCCTTCGCGACGCGTATATTTCGGTTATTGAGGCGCTCATTCATGGCGGTATTGCTAACAGGATCACAGTCGAAGTTGACTGTATTTTGTCCGAAAATCTGGAGGACAATGAAAACTGGAGTGATATTCTCGCGGGTTATTCCGGAATCGTGATCCCCGGTGGATTCGGAGATCGCGGCATCAAGGGGAAAATTCTCGCGTGCCAGTTCGCACGGGAACAGAAGGTGCCGTTTTTAGGATTATGTCTCGGCCTACAGGTCGCAACAGTCGAATATGCCAGAAATGTAATTGGAATTAAGAACGCGAATTCTACTGAATTCGATGAAGTAGCACCGGAACCGATAATCGACCTGATGCCCGATCAGAAAAAAATCACCCGCAAGGGCGGCACCATGCGTCTCGGACACTACCCCTGTAATATAAAGCCAGGCACAAATGCACATGAGGCCTATGGTGTGGATGTTGTAAACGAACGCCACCGCCACAGGCTTGAGATCAACAATAAATATCGCGATCAACTGGAAAAAGCCGGAATGATCATGTGCGGCGTTTCCCCGGACGATCTACTTGTCGAGATGGTGGAACTGAAAGACCATCCCTGGCATGTCTCGACGCAGTTCCATCCTGAATTCCAGTCTCGTCCACAGCGCGCGCATCCATTGTTCAGGGAATTTATAAAAGCGTCGCTGGAGTATCATAAGAGGGTAGAAGATTTACTGCCGGGGAAGGTCAAGGAGAAGGTTCCCGAGGTGTCGTAATGGCGAAGGTTCCTGACGAAGTTCTGGATGAAATGGTGCAGATTATAGTTGAAGCGATCGACCCGGAAAAGATTATATTATTTGGTTCGCAGGCTACTGGGAAACCGGATGCAAATTCCGATGTGGATATTATTGTCGTTGATTCAAAATCATATGATAAAAAAAGAAGCCGAATTTCTGTTCTTGGGGAACTCCTCCGCCAACTATTCAATTTTCCAGGCCCGCTTGATATATTGCTTTATACGAAAGATGAGATCGATGAACGTCTGAGATTGCAGCAACATATCGTTAAAGATGCCTTCAGTACCGGAAAGATTTTATATGAGCGAAACTAATAAAAAATATGTATTGATTAAAAAGGCTAAAAATGATCTTCAGGCGTTGTATGGAATGTTGGACTCAGATGTATTTACTGAAGAGATTTTTGGTTTCCATGCTCAACAGGCAGTTGAGAAAGCCTTAAAAGCCTGGATTAATCACTTAGGCTTTGAACACCCTAAGATTCACGACATAAGAGAATTATTAAGGATTTTACGAAACTATGGTGCAAATGTTGATCTATTCTTAGATTTAATGGAGCTAAATATATTTGCAATACAATTCCGATATGAAGTATTTACTGAGTTTGAAACTCCTTTAGAAAGGGAAGCAATTATTGAAGAAGTCAGACCTGTCCTAGAGCATGTGGACAGTTTAATTGGTAGTGAGCTACAGGATTAACATAAAATAGCTAAATTCAACCATGCCCCGAATCCTCATCACAGCCGATGTCCATCTCGGTATCACCACGCTCCCGAGGGTGCTGAAACTTATCACAGACATCCGGGCTGAAAGACCAGATGCGATCGCAATTGCCGGCGATATCGGCGAGGGTGTTGAAAATATCGAGATCGTCCTTGAGGAGTTCGCGTCGATCGGGATTCCAGTCGCGGCCTGTGCCGGCAACCATGATGTATGGAACTACGACAAGAAGCATCCGAGTGAAAAACTCTGGGGTAAAACGCTTCCTGAAATCGCAAAAAAAGCCGGTGTTACATGGCTCGATAATGAAAACCTGATCGTGGGCGATGTGGCGATTATCGGGTCGATCGCGTGGTACGACTACTCAGCGCAGGATCCGGCGTACAAAGTATCCGGGGAAGAAACCTGGAAACGTAAGAGGGAATTCGATGCCGACGCGTGGCAGGTGGACTGGCCGTGGAACGATATCGAGTTCTGCCGGATGATCGAGCCGGGTTTTCGCTACCGACTTGAGAAGGCTCAGAGCGATGAAAAAGTCAGAGAGATTGTTGTTGTCACCCATTCACCCATTTTCGAAGGGCAGATAAAACGTAAGCCAGGTAATATCAAATGGGGATTTTCAAACGCTTATTACGGAAACCTCACGTTTGGGAAGATCGCGGGTGAATGCGGCAAGGTTACACATGCAATCGCGGGGCATACACATTCCGGAATGGAGGGAATAACAGAAATCTCGGGACATCCTGCCAGGGTTGTCACGCTGAATTCCCAGTACAACGAACCGCTTTATTTAGTATTGGATTTAGCCGACAGTTAATAAAGTCAGGTTTATTAACTATACGCTTCGTGTTCGGTTTCCCACTTGACACGGAACTCTTCGAACTTATCCACCTCATAAGCGCTTCCGAGGATAATCGGGCAGCGGTCGTGCACATGCTCGGGCTGCATGTCGAGGATATTCTCGCCCGTTCCGGTGACAGCCTTCCCGCCTGCGCGTTCGAGCATCCACGCGAGCGGCGCCGCCTCATACATCAGCCGGATTTTCCCTTTCGGATAATCCTCGCCCGCCGGATACATGTGGATTCCCCCGCGGACCATCGTGCGATGCGCGTCCGCGATCAATGACCCGACATGCCGTCCGCTCGCCTTTTTCCCCACGCCGGAATATTCCTCTGTGTGAAGCCAGTCCCAGAATTCGCGCACGTACGGTTTCCAGAGGTACTTTCTGGCGGTGTTCACGCTGATCGTGTTGCCCCGACCCGGAACGCGGATATCGGGTTGCGACAGGAACCATACCCCGATCGCCGGATCGAGAGTGAACGCGTCGATCGTGCCCTCGGTCGCGTAAACAAGCACTGTCGACGGGCCATACATCACATATCCCGCCGCGACAAGATCGCGCCCCTTACGCAGAATATCCTCATCGGTCGGCTTGCCCGATTTAGTCACTCGCGACCAGACCGCGAAGATCGTTCCCACGGTGACGTTGATATCGATGTTCGATGAGCCGTCGAGCGGATCGTAAGCCACCATGTATTCCCCGTCCTCGTTTCCGGGCACGATATGCACGCCGTCCTCCTCCTCGGATATCAGCGCGCAGCACAGGCCGGTCGATTCGAGCGCTTTTTTGAAATTATCGCTCGCGCGGTTGTCGAGCATCGTGGCGAGTTCGCCGGACGGGTTGATCTCGCCGGTCGCGCCCATCGTGTCGGCCATACGGGAGCGGTTGAGATCGTTGGAGGTGATTTTCGCGGCGATCCCTATGCGGTCGATGATGGTCGAAAGCCTCCCGGACGCGCCGGGGTAGGTGGACTGGATTTCCAGCACATGGTCGAAGAGAGTGTCAGGAGTCATGGTGTGTATATTGTAGCAGGGAAAGGGGAGTGGTGGCAAAGGGTGGGGGTTAAGTTATGTATCCCTGGATCCCACAACACGCTTTTATATCTAACCTTTAATTACTGCTATACTTACGAAAATGGAAATTAAAAACGGAGGCTACCCAACATGATTCGCACATTATTGATCCTTGGGGCACTTATCGCATTTTGTATTCCCGTCTATGCTGATATAGGCAACGAATTAATTACGCAGATACTCGACACGGACCTGAACGGTGATGGAATCGATGAATTAATAGTAATGGAATACATCGATTCAGAAGGACATTTCACACTTAAAATCAATGATTCAAGCATTGATGAATGGCTGGAGCCGTACCTGTCGGGATTTGAGATTGTTGATCTGGATGTGGATGATGGGATGATTGAAATCCTGATCCACTCACCAGGACCGAGCGATGATCCCAATTGCCTGATTTATGCATACGATGGTGAGAACATTATCGAGGTTGGGCATATCTGGGGAATCAGAAAAATTAATAGTGACGGCTCAATTTACATACATGTTTGGCGAGGTTTCTGGTTTGCTACTGAGAAATACGTATTGATTCCTGAAACCCACCAACTCGAAATAATCCCACAGGAACTATATTATGTTGATGTATGGTTCACCGACCAGTTTGAAACTCCCGGGATCGTAGTAATGGAACCATTTCCGATATATAGAAATCCTGACAGCGAGGAGATCGTGGAGGAGCTTGAAGTTAACAGCACGATTACCATCATTGCATGCAAGCCCACATTTTATGTTAACGAACGAACCAGATTTATTTTGTGGGACTGGTATCTCATTATGAGCGAAACCGGCTTACTCGGGTGGGCAAATTTCTGGGATTTTTATAATAAGGCAGAGGGATTTGCAATTGCAGACTGAAAAAAGTAGCCTGGGTAACTTACTTCAATAAAGCTTCAATTTCGCGATCCAACTTTCAGGCTGCATAGATGATTCTCCTTGTCCGGTCAATCGATTCAAGAAAATACGGGTTACTGATCGCCTTTACTTCAACAAGATCAACATCACACTCGAAAAGGTCCTGCAAATTTTCGAGAAGCCCGAAGTAAGCGTTGGCATGTTCAACTGGTGGCATCGGTTGGAATTCAACAAGGAAATCCAGATCGCTGGTTTCAGGGTCGAAGCTGTCGACCGATGCCGCCGAGCCGAATAGCTCCTGTTTCAGAACCCGATGTTTGTCACACAACGCCTGCAGTTCATCAAATTTATCCCTGTTAAAACGATGCATTTTGCTGGTTTCCTCCTGTCATTCAACCAGATACCATGTTCAGGATGAACATGAGACTGAAGATCATGCGCAGAATGCGCATGTTACATCAGTACCTGATTCCGGCGCCTTCGCCGGCGAGCCTTGGATCGAGGAGAATCATCGACCAGAGTGAGTAAAATGGATTTTGACTCGCGCCAAGTGCCTGGCCGAGCGCTCCGGCAACCCCGGCTGCCTGGATCAGTTCGTTCTGACGTGACTGTACGCCACTGAGGTCACCGAGCAATTCTTCGAGAAGCCCGACTTCACCGAGATAATCGACCACGTAATCGTCGCCAAGACCGGCGAGATCGGCAGCGCGATCGAGGGCATCGGAAAGGCCTCCGAGTTTATCGACAAGTCCCAGATCGAGCGCTTGCTCACCATTGAAGATCATGCCTGTCGCGATATCCTCGATTCCCTCTTTCGAAAATCCCCTGCCCTCCATGACCGCGTCCATGAACTGGACATGCACCTGGTCGAGCATTACCTGGAGTAATTCTTTTTCTTCATCGGTCATTGGCCGTGTGGGGCTGCCAATATCCTTTAGCTCACCTGAAGTGATAGTTGTATCCGACAGGCCGATCAGTTCATAGAGGCCTTCATAATTCATTAACTGCATAATGACACCGATTGAGCCTGTTAGCGTTGCCGGGTTCGCGAAAATCTCATCAGCCGGGGCGGCGATGTAGTAACCCCCCGATGCGGCCACGTCGGCCATCGAGACAATCACAGGACGGCCGGTGTCCGAGAATTCTTCAAAAACATCGTAAATTTCCTGGCTGGCCGCCGCCGAGCCACCGGGAGAGTTGATCCGTACAACCAGGGCTTTTACCCCGACATCGTCAATTGCCTGGTTGACCACCTCGACGATATGGTCTGAAGTGGCTCCGCCGGATGGGAAGAAGGGGTTATCGCCGGAACGTCCGGACATGATAATGCCATCGACGTAAAGCAGCCCGACACGTTCACCAAACAGGCTCGTTGATGTCGATGGTACGCACGACGAGATCAACCCGACAAGGAGCGCTCCGAAAATTAACGTTATTATTATTGGAATAAATACAGCCCTGGAAGACATTGTTTTTCTCCTGTTAATTGATGAGTTTATTCTACCTTGATAGGGTGATTGTAACAACATCGGACGAAAATGCAATAAGATAAAAAACACAAACCAAGCACCGTCTACGCAACTTTTAATCTAATTAAGATGATTATATATTAACTGGGTTTATTTAAATCCCGCCATTGTTTGGCATGGGCGGGTAAACCCTTATTTTCCCATGGAAGCGCTTATTCAAAATCCGATCATTGCAAGGTTCCTAAAGGCAAGGGACTTTGTTTTTCCAGTAGTGGTACTTCTCGCGGTGGTAATGCTGATAATCCCGTTTCCACCGTTTATGCTCGACCTCTTTATCGCCTTTGCGTTATCGGCAGCGTTCATAACAATCCTGCTCGCGATCTCGATAACCGATCCCTTAGAATTCTCGGTATTTCCAACCTGGATTCTTGTTGCCACGGTGTTTTTTCTTGGCTTAAACGTGTCCACCACCCGGTCTATCCTGTCGATCGCGGATGCCGGACTTATTGTAAATACCTTCGGAAACGTGGTTACCGGGGGGAATATTGTAGTCGGCGCGGTAATTTTTGTCATCATTGTCGCGGTAAACTTTATTGTTATCGCAAACGGCACGCAACGTATCGGCGAGGTGGGAGCGCGATTTACTTTGGACGCGATGCCGGGCAAGCAGATGTCGATCGACGCCGATCTCACTAACGGCCTGATAACCGAGGATGAAGCCAGGGAGAGACGCCGCAAACTCGAACAGGAAGCGGATTATTACGGCGCGATGGATGGCGCGTCAAGGTTCATCAAGGGTTACGCGATAGTCGGAATTTTAATCACCCTGGTAAATATCGGCGCCGGATTTATAATCGGGATGGCCCAGAATGGTTTATCCGCCGGTGAATCAGCGCAGATTTATACAAGGCTGACGATTGGTGACGGTCTTCAAAGCCAGTTGCCTGCGCTTCTGATGAGTGTCGCGACCGGTATCATGGTGACCAACGCCGCAAGTGATAAAAACGTCAGTGTGAACATTATCGAGCAAATATCTAACCAGCCGAAAGCGATCATGATGGCCGGTGGAGCACTATTCCTTGTCGCGATGGTCAGCGGAATGCCCAAACTTCTCCTGATCCCGATGGCTGCGATCATGTATTTCATCGGCATCAGGATTTCAAGTGGCAGCGACCGTGTGAAGAAAGAAGCTGAAACCAAACGCCAGGCTGATATAGCAACACGTGCGAAGGAAACCCCCGAGGAAGTTCTCGGTACCATGGGGGTCGACCCGATGCAGATCGAAATCGGGTTCTCGCTCGTTCCGCTCGTTGATACCCAGACCGAAGGCGATTTGCTTGACCGTATCACGATAATCCGCAAGCAGATCGCGAATGAAATGGGTATTGTAATACCCCCGATTCGAATCCGTGACAATATCCAGCTCAAGCCGAGCGAATATGTGGTTAAAATCCGCGGGAATATTGTCGCGAGAAACGAATTGATGACCGAACGCCTGCTTGCAATTAATCCGGGTACCGCGGAGGATGAACTTACCGGAATCCTCACCACCGAACCCGCATATGGATATCCCGCCTACTGGATCACAGAGGACGATCGCCCCCGGGCGGAAGCGCTGGGCTATACAATTGTCGATCCGGTGAGCGTGCTTGCGACCCACTTAACCGAGATAATCAGGTCGTCCGCGGATGAATTCCTCGACCGCCAGAACCTGCAGGCGCTTATCGACCGGCTTAAAGAGGATTACCCGGTTGTTGTCGATGAACTCCTGCCGGATGTCCTTGGGCTTGGGGATATTTTACGCGTGTGTAAAAACCTTCTCGCTGAACGGATCAGTATCCGCGACATGCTGGTGATTTTCGAAACAATCGCCGACCATATTGGGCTGACAAAGGACCCGGACCTGCTCACCGAGTACGTACGAGCGGCATTATCGAGAAGTATAACGAAGAAAATCCAGTCGGAAGAAGGGGAAGTACGGGTAATAACGCTGGCGCCCGGTGTGGAGATTCTGCTGGAAGGCAGCCTGCGTCAGACGGCAGCGGGACAATATCCTGTATTGGCGCCCGATGTTTATACAAAATTCATGGAAGAGCTGGTGCGAATGTCCAACGCTATTCGCGATCATGGTTTACGTCCGGTCCTGTTAGTAGGACCGAAAATTCGCCTTCCGTTAGCGCGTTTGCTTGGTGAAGCCATTAAGGACCTCTCTGTGGTCAGTTACGCTGAAATTGTGCCGGATACAAAGATCGAAAGTGTCGGAGTACTGGAGCTGAAAACCGATGGTAATGAGAATCAAACGGTATGAAGGCGATGAGAAAGACCTTCCGCGGATAATCCGCAGGGTCAAGCGTGATCTTGGGGAAAATGCCGTGGTTAAAACCCGTCGCTATAAAAAAGGCGGTGTTCTCGGTATCGGTGCGAAGAGCAAGGTGGAAGTTTACGCCGGCATCGAGCAGGGTTTATCCAA
The DNA here is from genome assembly GCA_030673355.1 of Planctomycetota bacterium. Classification (GTDB taxonomy): domain Bacteria; phylum JAJVIF01; class JAJVIF01; order JAPKYR01; family JAPKYR01; genus JAPKYR01. Next base: position 13,380 of record DAOVJF010000016.1, read on the forward strand.
GAGTTCTGGAACCGGCACAACCAATCCACAGCTCTCAAACACCGAACTTCTCGAACGTCTACTGCCTAAATCGACACCTGCAAACCAAAGTCATGCCGCCCAGACACTTCAATCACTGAATGTGCAGCAAAATCCCCAGCCGATAATTTACGAGCACCCGTCACAAGCACAGGCAATGTCCCAGGCGGGAACCGCAACAGAGGTTGAACAGGTTGGCCAGATCCAGTTCGAGCTTCAGAACCTTGCCCGTGAAATCGCGGACATTCGCCGTTCTCTGGATGCAGGGAACTCTCTGGC